>JBJEPA010000177.1:0-21454 GCA_051880995.1 Ruminococcus sp. | reverse complement strand
CAACATATCTTGCTAAAATCAATTCTGAAATCCATAAATTAACATATTCATTAACTTGCTCTGTTTGATCCGAATTTAGAAGATTTTTACTGAATTGAAGTGCATTTTTAACTCCCGCAAGTTTTGTTGACGCTTGAGTTACAGATTTACCAGAAGTTGAATTAGCTTTCTTTTCTTCGGTTTTTTCTTCCTGATAATCTAGATTTCCAACCTTGATTTTGCTTGTTGTACGCTCACCAGTTCCAAAGTCAAAAGTCGGGGTTGTATAAAGCTCAATATCATATTCCTTTTGGTTCAAAACTTTATCGTTCTGAAGATTAACTGTATAGTGATACTCCTTGGTCTCGTTTACTTTTATATTATCATTAAAACTTTCGGAAATATTAGTTTGGTATTCCTTCCATAGCCACCAGCCAGATGATCCGAAATCTACACCATTTGACGGTTCAATTTCCAATTTCTTAAGCGTAATGTACAAACAGTCTTTTTCTTCATCACTGCTTAAAAACCAAAATAATTCATTTTCCTGAAATACGCTTTTGGGCTGAACCGATAACTTTATAGATAAATCGAAGCTGCTTTGGCTGAATTTGCCGTTTCTGTAAATAAGACCTTCCTTTACATTAGGCTCTACGGTAATTGTCGGCACCAAAACATTATCCATAGAGTACACTCTCGCTATTTTGCTGTTGTGTAGTTCATATAAAACATTCTGATTTTCCATTGATGAAAAATTCTCACTGATATCATCATATTTACCATAATCATCTGAATAATAATATTTTGTACCATTAATTGTTGATGAAATATTACCATCATTTTCATCACTGATATTAAATGTACCCACAAGATAAGTAAGTGCATAAACATCATTATCGCCTGTTGCGAATGCTGTTATCGGTGATGATACAAAAAGGATAATGACCAACAACATGGATGTAATGGGACTTAACATTCTCTTAAGTTTTTTCATTAATTTTTCCTCCATAAAACTATTAAACATAATTGTGCCACGCACGGAATAAGCACGCTCCGATAACTGTAACATAAAATTAAAATACCAGCCACAAGTATGAATTAAGAAGTTTTTAAAAGATATAGAAATACATACTTTTTAAACAAAAGTTCATTATTATTCTATCACTGTCTTTTATTGATGTAAATAATAGTTAAAATATTCTATATATTTTTGTGATTTTTATATAATTTCAATATGTCGTTTTTGTAAAAAGGAACAAATAATTCCCGCTAAGAAATGAATCTTCAACGGGAATAAACATCTTAACAAAATGCCGATCCCAAGTCAAACTATAAATTTGACTATATAGAGGTCGGACAATATTTTTAGAACATATTACATCTTAAATTTTACTGTGTACCACTTGTTTGCATAATTTTTGCCGGAAACCTTTATATAGGCATTGATTAATGTAATATAAACAAATCAATAATCAAAATTACAGTATTGAAAGCTGATATCCCGTCCCATGTGACAGCCAAGCAGAAATATAAAATCTGCAACTAAAATTAGAAACAAAGAACTAATAATACTGGGCATAGCCTAATTTTCGGTCTTTCTTTTAGATATATAGTAAAGTAGTTATGTAGCAATAAGTCATCTTTTCTAACGAATTTATATCTTTCACTTGTAAACAAATGCATTAATAATAAAATATAAAATATTTTACCATCAAAAAGGAAGAGGTCATGAGGTGACAAGAACGACCGCCACTAGTGGCGGATGAAGGGAGTTCGAGGAAGAGCCGCAACAAGGAGTTTGAGGAAGTGCATTTATGCACGACGCTAAACGACTATGTTACAATCGGGGTTAAATAAACAGTCCTTTGGACTGTTTTTAGGGAGAGCATTTATGACATTCTCCCCTAAACAAGTTACCATAAAGCAAGGTAGGTGCTTAGTCAGTATCACAGTATGTTACCCTCACTACCAAAAGCCCGATAAAATCGGGCTTATTTCCATTTTTGATTGACTGCAATTCATTATTTTTGTTATGTAGTCCACTTAAAAAGTGGACAAATATTAAAAGTGCCCACAGTGGATTTGCAGAAAATAAAGCACAAGCGTTAAATCCGAATGAACGGAAACAACGCTTGTGCTTTTTGGTGTTTTGATATTACTCTATCTGAGAAGAACCGAGCTTTACAAAAAGTGGAAAGGCAACTTCTTTCACACAAAATCAGCATCGGTTATCAATATCGTTTCAACAACTTCTTACTACGGCTAAGAATTATTTTTCTCTGCAAGTCCTTTAAAGTCACCATAATTCTAAATAATAATGATTATACTACAAACCCACAGAAATCAGCGCTTGGTCTAAGTCGTTGATTATATCATCTGGGTCCTCAAGTCCGACGCTAAATCTTACAAAGCCCTTTCTGAATACCTGCGGATACAGATTTATTCTCTCGTCATAGCTTGGTTGAGGGAAAATAAGACTTTCGTCATGCCCTAAGGAAACTGCAAAGGTGACAACCTTTAAGTTGGCACAGAACTTTTCAATAGTTTTGTCGTCAGTGTTTACAACAAATGAAATAACACCGCCGTAGCCATTTTTCATCTGCTTTTTTGCAACCTTATGACCGGGATTGCTTTCAAGACCGGGATAACTGACATAAACAATGTTTTGTCTTTTTTCCAGCCATCGGGCAATAGTCAGTGTTGATTTATTAATCCTCTCCATTCTAAGAGGGAATGTAACAGAGCCTCTAAAGATTTGCCAGGCATTAAAAGGACTGATAACAGAGCCAACATTAACCTGTGCCTCGTACCTTATTCTGTCCATAGTTTCTAAATCATTGGAAATGATTGCTCCGCCTTGGGCATCTCCATGTCCATTCACAAATTTAGTTAAGGAATCAACAACAAAATCTGCACCAAGCTCCAATGGATTTTGATTGAATGATGATGCAAAGGTGTTATCCACCGATAGTACCGCACCATTTGCGTGGGCAATCTCTGCAACGGCAGATATATCGGTAACACCTAAGGTTGGATTATCTGGAGTTTCAATATGTACAAGTCTTGTTCCCTTAGTAACCGCTTTTCTGACAGAATCTAAATCAGTAGTGTCAACCATAACAGTTTCCACCTTGAATTTTTTGTTAAACAACTCGTTGAACATTCTATATACAGCCATATAGCTAACATTTGGATAGACTACTCTGTCCTCTGACTTAAGGAGTGTCCAAAACAGTGCGTGTAAAGCCGCCACACCGCTCGCAAGGACTATGGCATCATCTGCTTTATACAGGGCTGACACCTTTTCCTCCAACCAATGCTGATTAGGATTGCCGTTCCTTGAATACATCAATAAATCAGTTGATGAATAATTCACAGTTGACAAATCATCAGGCAACTTAAAGCTGTTTGCCATATGCAAGGGTCTTCTCACAGCACCGGTTTCTGCATCATAATCTGTACCGGTGTGAACTGCTTGAGTTGTAATATGTAAATCCTTATATCTATTATACTTTTTCGACAATTTATTTCCCTCAACTATTTTGCTAAACTATTTTCATAAACTATTTTTATAATTTACTTAGTTTCTCCGCCTTCAACAACTAACTTATCTTCATAATCTGAACCATAAGTATCAATAAGTGTTTCCTCATAATCCTTATGGAAGAAGTTTTCCTTGCCAAGTTTTTTAATTTCTTCGTTAATCCATTTGAGCAATGTTTTGTTACCCTTAGATACAGCGGGTGCAATAGTATCCTTGCTTCCTAATTCCGGAATACCAACTGTGTAGCCCTTGTTTTCCTTTGCAAAAGCAATAACCTCTGTGTTGTCATTTGCCCAAGCGGCAGCTGAACCGTTTTCAAGTGCTGTTTTGGCATTTGCATATGTATCATACTTTTGCAACTTAATGTCAGGGTAGTTTTCTGTTAGATATGTTTCTGCTGTTGTCCCTGTGATAACAATAACCTCATCATCAGCCTTAAGGTCATCTAAGCTCTTGATAACATTGCTGTTGGGAGAAACTACACCCAGTGCAACATTCATATATGGAAGTGCAAAATCAACAGACTGCGCTCTCTCCTCTGTTACTGTGAAGTTTGCAAGAACAATATCAACCTTACCTGTTTCAAGATATTCAACTCTGCTTGCAGCCTCTGTGGAAACAAATTCTACATCTACTCCAAGGTCTTTTACTAATCTGTTGGCAAAGTACACATCATAACCTGCATAGTCACCGTTTTCGTCAACAAAGCCAAATGGGTTTTTGTCTGAGAAAACACCGATTTTGATTGTTCCGTCCTCTTTTATCTGGTCTAATGTACGGTAGATTTCATTTGATGCTTTACTGCTGTTATTATCAGCACCGGAGCAGCTTGCAAATGAAACTACTGTTAAAATTGCTGCTAAAACAACGCCTAATATTCTTTTGATTTTCATAACAATTACCTCTTTCTTGTTTAAAATATTTATATAACTTATTTGTATAACTAAATTAATTTATTTCGTGATGCCTTACTGCGGTATATTCAAAGGTGTTCAAAAATTTTTGCGCACGGTCTGTTTTAGGTGAAGTAAAGAATTTTTCGGGAATGTCCTCCTCTACTATCTCACCGTTATCCAAGAACAACACCCTGTCGGCAACCGCCTTTGCAAAATTCATTTCGTGAGTGACAATTATCATTGTCCTGCCCTGTCTTGCAAGTTCAAGCATAGTGTCAAGCACCTCTTTCACCATTTCCGGGTCTAAGGCTGCTGTTACCTCGTCAAAGAGCAATATTTCAGGATTCATACACAACGCTCTCACAATGGCAACTCTCTGCTTTTGTCCTCCTGAAAGCTGTCTTGGATAGCTGTCCTTTTTATCAAGCAAGCCAACCTTGTCAAGGAGAATTTCTGCCTCCTTGACTATATCCTCCCTCTTTCGCTTTTGAACCTTCATAGGAGCAAGAATAATATTTTGCAATACAGTTTTATGAGGAAAAAGCTCGTAGTTCTGAAAAACCATACCAACCCTTTGACGAATTTGCGCTATATTTTTTGACTTAATGTCAATAGGTAGTTCACCTAACTTAATCTCTCCTCCCTGTATTGGCTCTAAAGCATTGATACATCTCAGCAATGTACTTTTACCGCAACCTGACGGTCCGATAATTACAATTACCTCACCTTTGTGAACCTCAACGCTAAAATCCTTTAATATGTAATTTTTGCCGTCATAGGACTTTTTTAAATTTTTTACAGTGAGTAATGCTTCGTTAGCCATATTAGTTACTCCATTTTTTCTCAAGATAACCGGCCAGCAGGCTTATAGGCCAGCAAGCCAGAAAATACAATATAAATATCGTTAAGTAAATTCCAAACGCTGCGTTAGGGGATGTCATTCTGTTTGCCTCAATAATCTGCTGACCAACCTTAAGCACCTCAACAACGCCTATCATCATTACAAGTGAAGTTGTCTTTATCATTCTTGTGATAAGGTTAATAGACAGAGGAATGAGCCTTCTTAAGGTTTGAGGAATGATGATACTTGCATAGGTCTGGCTTTGAGTCATCCCCAGCGCAAAGGCACTTTCGTACTGGTGCTTTGGAATACTTTGGAGAGAACCTCTAACCAAATCACCCATCTCGGCAGTTCCCCAAAATGTGAAAACAATTATTGACGCAAGCTCTGCCTCTATGTTTATTCTGAAAACTTTAGTTGTTCCGAAAAATACGATAAACAGCAAAACCATCTGTGGCATTATTCGCACAATTTCAAGATAAATTCTGCAAAGAACCTTTACAACAGGGTTTTTAAAGGTCATTATAACACCCAGTATTATTCCTAAGGCTATGCTCAAAATTACCGAAACAAGGCTGATTTCTAAGGCTTTACACAGACCATCAAGCAGTCTTAGGGCATTTGAACCCTTAAAGAGTGTATCAATTCCCAAAGCTTCCATAACGCAGTCTCCTTTCCAAAATTGAGCCTAAAACAGACACAGGAAGGAGCATTAGCAGATAGAATATTACAAGCAATGTTAGCGCCTCGGTGGTCTTGTAATATAAGCCGATAATATCCTTTGCTGTGAACATTAAATCCATAAGACTGACTGCACTAAACACGCTGGTTTCCTTTAGCAGGAAAATGATGTTACCAACGAATGCAGGAACACTGGAGGATACCGCCTGGGGGAGCACAATATGTAACATTACCTGACTCTTTGTCATTCCAAGGCTCAATGCACTTTCTGTTTGGATTTTCTCAACGGATTCTATACCGCTCCTTAGAATTTCGGCATTGTAGCTACCTCCGAGAAGTCCCAATCCCAAAACACCGCACACCTCCGGTGACATTGTAATACCGATTTTAGGCAGTGCAAAGTACAGAAAAAACAGTTGTATCAATAATGGGGTATTTCTGAAAATTTCAATATACACCTTTGAAATTTGTGTAAGAACAGGAATCCTGAAATGGACAACCGTTCCCACCAAGACACCTATAACCATGGACAACAGTACTCCCAGCCAGCCTATTTCGAGAGTAAGAATCAGAGCTTTTCTAAACAAAGGAATATAATTTTGTATTACTGAAAAATCCACCAAAATCTCCCTTTCTAAGAACTATGAGTCTTGTCTGCTTTTAGTCTTTTGTCTGATTTTGCAGTGAGCTTAGTACCCACACTTTGGAATATCTGAACCAAAATTATAAGGATAATAACAGCTATGAACATAACAAGATATTTGTATCTGTAATAACCGTAATTAATAGCGATTTTACCCAAACCGCCACCGCCGATAATTCCACTCATTGCTGTGTATCCAAGTATTGTTGTGATAGCTATTGTAATGTTTGAAATCAGCGACGGAACACTTTCCGGTATCATAACCTTTATGACAATTTCAAAGGGGGAAGCACCCATACTTTGAGCCGCCTCAATAATATTTGGGTTTACCTCTCTAAGACTGCCCTCAATCAGTCTTGCAACAAATGGAAATGCCGCAATTACAAGGGGAACTATGGAGGCTGTTGTTCCAACAGTAGTACCCACAATTAACCTTGTTAATGGGAAAACCAGTATCATAAGAATTAAAAAGGGAACTGACCTGAGTATGTTTATCAGAACATTCAAAAATCCCATAAGTGACTTTGGCAGCGGTCTGATTCCGTTTTTGTCACCTGTTACTAGCAGTACCCCAAGTGGAAGACCTATAATAACTGAAAACAATGTTGCGAGTATTGTCACATAAAAGGTTTCCCATAATGCCAGAGGAATTTCCCTTGAAACTATTTCAATAGCTTCATTAATAGTTTCCTGCGAAAATAAATCCTGAAACATTATGTCACCTCCTCGTAAACTAAACCCTCAAATTCACTAAAGTATTCCTTGGCACTGCTTAAATCTTCATCAGTAGAAAAGCCTAACAGCATTGAGCCAAACACCTTATCTCCAATTGTTTTTGTTGATGCCATAAGTATGTTGGCTGCAATTCCCTTATCAATAGCCATTTGAGCAATTAAAGGCTTATCTGTTGAAAAAGAACCATTGAACACCAAACGAAGGACTTTTCCTTGGGCTTTGATGCTTTCGTTTCCGTTGGGATACACAAGATGCTTTGCCGCCTCTGTTTTAGGTGAACTGAATATATCGGAAACATTTCCCTGTTCTGCAACAGTACCGTTATCTAAAATTGCAACCTTGTCACAAATTTCTTCAATGACGCTCATTTGATGTGTGATTACAATAATTGTAATTCCCAGCTTTTTGTTAATTTCCTTTAGCAGTTCAAGGATAGAGTGAGTTGTCTTTGGGTCAAGGGCTGATGTTGCCTCGTCGCAAAGAAGAACCTTTGGATTTGTAGCCAATGCCCTTGCTATTGCCACCCTCTGCTGTTGTCCTCCGGAAAGCTGTGCAGGATATGAATTTGCTTTCTCCTTTAGTCCAACGCTGTCCAGTAAATCAAGGGCTTTTTTCTTTGCCTCTTTTTTACTGATTCCTTCAAGCTCAAGGGGAAAGCAAACATTTTTAAGACAGGTTCTCTGCATAAGCAAATTAAAGCCCTGAAAAATCATAGTGACATCTCTGCGAATCTTTCTTAAATCACTGTTGCTCAGCTTGCCGATGTCAGTTCCGTCAATGATAACGCTTCCCCTTGTTGGTCTTTCAAGCATATTAATACATCGTACAAGTGTGCTTTTTCCGGCACCGCTCATTCCGATTATGCCAAAGATTTCATTATCGTTTATACGGATATTTATATCTTTTAATGCCGTTAATTCTCCCTGTGGAGTACTAAATGTCTTTGAAAGATTTTTTATTTCAATCATCTTTTTGTTATCTCCGACTATTGACAATTGCACCTGCAAAATTTATTTTTCAAAAATCATTTTGCCGGTGCAACTGTCTTTTTATTTAAATTATCTCAATTATTTTAGTAAATCAAGATTGCTTTGCTTACCGCCGTAAAGTCCAAGTGGTTCAACATGAATTGTTGCAATAGCGGAAAGCTTTGTACCGTTTTCCTTGTTAAAATCATCAAGGTATGGGATGTGCTGGAAGTAGTTAGCGTCAATTTCACCGCTGTCAACTACATTGTTTGGCTGAACATAATCTGTGTATTCCTTAATGTCAAGCTCAATATCCTTTTCAGCCAGGATGTCCTTTACAACCTCAAGGATTTCTGCGTGTGGTGTTGGTGATGCTGCAACGGAAATCTTTTCTCCCTTTAGCTTGTCATAGTCAATATCGCTTGAATATCCGTCAGTTGGATTTTCAACAACACTAACGATTGCACCGTCATATTTTTCGTTGATATAATCTACAACTTTTTGACTTTCCAAAGTCGCCTTTAAAGCAAGCAACTTTGGTTCTTTTTCGTTGCCTTCCTTAACTACAAGCACATTACCGTAGGAGGATGCTGAGTCCTCAATACCAAGGGAATCCTTAACAGGATTTAGGTCAGCCTCAATGGCGTAGTTTGAATTAATTATTGCATAATCAACATCCTTCTTAACATTGGGAACCTGAGCCGCCTCTACTTCCTTAAATGTAATGTTGAACTTGTTTTCCTCAATATCGCCCGGAGTAGCTGTGATGCCGGCTCCGTCCTTTAGCTTAATGTAGCCTAGCTTTTCAAGCAGCTGTAAAGCCCTTGCCTCGTTAGTTGTGTCGTTTGGAATAGCAATAGTAACCTCTGACTTAGATTCTCCGCATCCGGTGAAACCAAATGCTGATGTGAGTATAAGTGTTAATGCAATAAATGCTGTGAATATTTTTTTCATTTTAAAATTCTCCTTTGAAGTAAATTATTATTTTGGGTTTTTATTTAGTCTGTCCTTTTATGCTGTTATTACAACAACAGCACATTTTACTACAACAGTACATTCGTCCAAAACGATAATTACTTCTTACTAAAGAAGGGAATAAATACAACATAAAATCATCCTTTCCTATAATTCCCATATGTTTAATAGGTTTTGTGCTTTATACATTACACTTTTTCTTAGTATTTGTCAATCATTATATGTTTTTTCTGCATATTGATTAAATTTTTTTAACAAAGTAATGTATTTTATAGGTGGTTTTTCACTAATCACTAAATTTATAGGCAAAACAAAAAGCCTTAGCTTGTAATTACAACAAACTAAGACCTAATATTTTTTCTGAAATTTGATTTACACCTTAACCCAAATCAAATTAATTGGCTGAATTTTTTAATTAATTCTTCGTCAGCTATACCTTGTCCCTTTAGGTCAAGATACTCTTTTGCAGGAGGGATTAATTTTTCTGCCCTTTCATAAAGGCAGGTGATGAATTTTTCCTCACCCTTTTCCCTTTCTGCCAGTCCCTCATAGGCTATGTCTATTAATGCCTTTAGTAGTTTTTTCAGTGCCTCCTTATCTACAAAAGGAGGCAGTTCTCTTTTTACAAACAGCTTTCGCAGTTCTGTGGGAGTATATCCCCTGTTGTAGGCTGTTCTGTCATTATTAATCAATTCCATAACCTTATCTATTTTATTCGTAATGCCCAAATGAAAGGCAGAAACACACATAGTATCCCTAAAGGGCTGACAGCAACAGCTTCTGTGTTCAACAGTTCCCCTAAATGTAAGGTCGGTGAACTTAAAGGTACGCAGATATTCAATGTCGCTTTTTTCAGGTATAAAGGTTATTTTATGATATTCTCCGTCCTGAAAATACTCTCCCTCAACAATATCCTTTTCAAAGTATTCCGTAATCATTATGGGAGTGAAATTGATATATTTACCATCACGCTCTGTACAGTATATGCTTGTTGTGGAAAGGTAATCCACAATATCCTCACTATCCTTAAATTCAACATTGTACATACCTGTATTGTGCTTGTTATAGCCCTGCATACTGTGTTCCCACAGCATATCCCTTGCACAGATGAAATTTTCATTTTCATCATTCAAAACAGAGTTTGAAAAAAGCAGTGCCTTTAACGGTTCTATACTATTGAAAACATTGATAGTGTGGGCAAGATTTTCTTCTTTTACATCAATCTGCACCTGTGACGCACTTGAATATGTCCCAAATTCGGGATAAGAATGGAACTGCTTTTCAGGCTGATGCTCCTTGTAGGAGTTGAGGTAATGAAAAAGCATTCTGTATCTGCCGTTTGGAATAGGAATATTGTTGTTATACTGCCTATAAGGATTTTCACCAAAGCCTGTTAATAAGGTGTTATATGGCATTAAATAGTCATTGGAAAATTCGATATATTCTGTAAACCGTTCCCACACCTCATTCAAATCCTGCACCTTGCCAAAGGAAATCTCCAGATTGTTGTATGAGCAGTCAAAGGTGAAAATATCTCCGTTTACTGAATTTACAACAGCATAAATATCCTTGTTATCATCATAGCCTGTGGGTGTAAAGCCGAATTTTTCGGCAAAGTCCTTTATAAGCCTTAGCATAAGGCTTTTGTCAACAGGCTCTCTGTTGAGATTTACAACAGGCATTTCTATTTCAATGCCTATGTATAAATCCTTATTTTCTGTTGTAGGCTTGATGTATTTATCATAAAGTAATTTTCTTACCATATCCTTATTGTACTCCATAATATTCTCCCAACATTATAGATTGGAAAATACCTGATATAAGAATCGGAGATTTTCCTCTGTTTCTATATATTCGTTATTGTGGACTTTTCCTTTGTTTACCGGTTTGCCGTCTTTAAATGATAATAGCTGTGTAAAGGGTAGCTCCTTCCAGCCTGTTAGCTCCAATGGTCTGGTAGAAATACATACGCTGTTATCCTTATAGCAATAGTGAAGTGATTTTTTCAGATTTGTATGGGCATACATAAATTCTCCGTCCCATATAATCAGGTTCAGCTTGTTGCCAACTGACATTTCTCTTATTGCATTATCCAGCACCTTAAACCTTTCATTTGCACTTAATTCCCTGCCGACAAGTGATGCTTTTGCATTTATTTCATCAACTAAATGGAGTAATATCCTTTCGCTGTCGGTTTCTCCCCTTTGCAGGTGAATATATTTATTCAGCTTGTCGTAGCTGAAAATTGTACCGTTGTGTACAAGCACCCATCTTCTGCCTGAATTATCCCTTTTGGAATATGGGTGGCAGTTTACATAGTCAACATTACCAATGGTTGCATAGCGTATATGTGCCATGACCATATCGGACTCTACCCCTGCACGAAGTCGGTATTTAAGATAGCGACTGTCGGACGCCTTAAAGGGTTCTTTTTCTATATTTATATCACTGTGTTGCTTTACAGCAAGGCCCCAACCGTGGGGATGTTCTTTGCTGTTGCTGTAAAACTCCCTCAACAGCTCCCTTACATCTGTTCTTCCTGAGGAGTTAAAGCCAAATATTTCGCACATTGTATCACTTCCTTTATGCCTTGCTGTAATCAACGGCTGTTTCAAGACCTTTGCCGATATAGTCCTGACCGTACTTTTTTAGGACAATATGAGAATATAGCTTTTCTTCACAATTGAGCTTGTCAATTTGAAAATCAAGTACCTTTTTGTAATCGTCAGGAATATTATCACCAAAGTGTTCCTTAATATCATTCAGTACATTAATTCCTTTTTCCCTAAAGGGAGTAATATCATAATTTGCACTTTTCTTTATATTCTCATAGGCAGACTTCTGATTTTGTCTGCTGAAATCCGCCTTGTCACGGGATAGCAGGTAGATAATCAAAAGATGAATAAACTTAATATCATCAGCATTTACACCAACAGTATAAAGAGGGTTTACATCAAGGAGCCTGAATTCCAGATGATTAACTCCGTTTTTAAGGAGTAGTTCAAGTGAATTAACTCCCCTTGGCTTAAGTCGTACAGGGCAGTACAATTCACTTTCCGACCTTAACAGCCCCTGATGTACATAATCACTTATGCTGTCAATATAGGTTTCAATACTGCTGTAATCTATGTATGGTGTAAAGGTGTTCCAGTAACCCTCTGCGCTACACCTGACTGTGGCTAAACCATTATGGGTTGATATGCCCTTTTCTTTACCTGCAAAGGAGCTGTCATATACAGGACTTGAGGCTGTAAGAATTACTATTAGCCAAGAGTAATCAATCAGCTTTGCACCAACATCAAGATATAAGTTATCCTTAAACCTTCTAAAGTTATTTTCAGAGGAGCTCTCAAACATAGCCTTAACTAAATTTTCGGGGAAAGAAAAGTTGAAATGAATACCGGAAAGCAGCATTTTCCTTTTTCCGTATTTTTCTGCAAGGTATTCCCTGTATATCTCCTTACCCTGCAACTTTCCTGTAAAACGGGCTACACTCACATTGCTTTCATCTTCAATAACAGGGGGATTGCTAAAGGGCCAAATCAGCTCCTTGCCTGTTTCAAGCCCATTTAACCTTTCATATGCAAAACTATGTAACTGTTTCATTTCATCAACAACAGCGTCGGCGGAATTGTGAATTGATGTAACAAATTCAAGCTGTGCCTCGGAAAAATCCCTTGTTATACTTTCTGTATCATCAAAGGGGTGTGGAGTAGCGGAGATTTCTCCCTTTGGTGTAACTCTAAGACTTTCCTTTTCAAGTCCGAATTCACCGTCAAAAATATGGTTTTTTACATATGAAGAATTGACTGTGTTCATAAAATATCACTCATTATACAAATAACTCTGTTGAAAGGTAGCGTTCACCTGTATCAGGCAAAAGTGCTACAATAACCTTACCTTTGTTTTCAGGACGAGATGCAACTACTGTTGATGCGTAAACTGACGCACCGGAAGAAATTCCTGTCAGTACGCCCTCTGTCCTTGCGATAAGTCGGCTGGATTCAAAGGCATCTTCATTTTCCACAGTAATAATTTCATCATAAATATCAGTATTTAGTGTGCTTGGGATAAACCCGGCACCGATGCCCTGAATTTTGTGAGGACCGGGTTTACCGGCAGACAAAACAGGCGAACCTGCGGGTTCAACTGCAATAATTTTAATATCAGGGTTTTTCTCCTTTAGGTATTTGCCAACACCGGAAATTGTACCGCCTGTACCAACCCCGGCAACAAAAATATCCACCTTACCGTCAGTATCTTCCCATATTTCCACACCTGTTGTTTTGTAGTGGATAAGAGGATTAGAGGGATTTGTAAACTGGCTTGGTATAAAGCTGTTGTCTATTTCCTCTGCAAGGCTGGTTGCCTTTTCTATGGCGCCCTTCATACCCTTGCCACCCTCTGTCAGCACAATTTCTGCACCGTAGGCTTTAAGGAGATTTCGTCTTTCCACAGACATAGTTTCGGGCATAGTGAGGATAACTCTGTAACCCTTTGAGGCGGCAATAGAGGCAATACCTATGCCTGTGTTGCCACTGGTTGGTTCAATAATAACAGTATCCGAATTAACAAGACCTTTATTTTCTGCATCCTCAATGAGAGCCTTTGCAACCCTGTCCTTTACACTTCCTGAGGGATTAAAGTACTCAAGCTTTCCAAGAATAGGTGTATTTAGACCTTTTTCTGCTGAATATTTATTTAGTCGCAAAATCGGTGTACCACCCACAAGGGCTGAAACTTCTTCATATATTTTCATAATTATCCACTCCATTACCTGAACTATATTCCGTAGTTCTTTCAATTCCTACTTTGCCCATAGGTTTTATAGTAGGTAAATTATAACACTACTTACCCACAATGTCAACACATGAAGCAAACAAATATCACTTACAAATCCAAATAACAAAAAGCGTAGCAGCTAAATTTGCTACTACGCTTTAATGTCTAACTTTTTGGGGTCACCACATTATCCAACAAGGAGGATCTTTTTATATTAATATATTAATTATTACGCATATATCAGGAGGGAATGAAGTATGTATAGATAAGTATTTTATTCTGTTTTATCAGCTTTAAGCACTGCATTAAGCATTACTGTTGCACCGCTTGTACAATGTTCAGGATATGAATATTCCGGTTCACAATGGGACAGACCGTCCTTTGACTGAACAAATATCATTGTTGTTGGAATCATATAAGCACAGAACTGCGCATCGTGACCTGCTCCTGAATGAATATACTGATGTGATACGCCGGTTTCTTCGGCAGACTCCTTAACGTATGAAACAAGCTCTTTATCCCAGTAAACTGTATCTCTGTTCCAAGCCTTTTCAACAATGCACTTACAGCCGTTCCATTCCTTTTCGGCACATGATTTAACTATGGCAAGAACCTTTTCCAGAACCTCCGGGTCCTCGTGACGGGCATCTATTGAAAAATCAAAGAAATCAGGTACGCAGGTATGTACGCAAGGATGACATACAACCTCACCGGTTGTATATACTAAGTCCTGAAATCCAAGCTTATCAATTTCTTCGTGAAGATAACAAAGTGCTAATGAAGCAGCATAGAAAGCATCCCTTCTCTTTGGCATCGGGAATGTACCGGCATGAACTGTCTGTCCATAGAACTTAACTCTATAATTAAACATACCCAAAACGCAGTCAACAACACCCACATCATTTCCTGCATCTTCAAGAATCGGACCCTGCTCAATATGTGTTTCAAACATACACTTATAGTTATCAGGTGAAATTCTATACTTTTTGTCACCCTTATATCCTGATTTTTCAAGCGCCTCACCAAAGGTTGACTTGTTGTCAAGAATAGATTTTGATTTCATCATATCTTCAAACCTGAACTTACCTCTGATGTCCTCAGGGAGGTAATCGTAGCATATAATGCCCGAACACATCATTGCAGGCGGATATAGTGAACCCTCCTCATTTGTCCAAATCATTGCTGTTAATGGGTGCCTATGGGGAATATTCTGCTCCACAACAGTTTCAAGAACCTCCATAGCAGACATTACACCCAAGATACCGTCATAGTTTCCGCCGTTTTTAACTGAGTCAACATGAGAGCCCATTACGATTCTCTTTAGAGATGGGTCGCTACCTTCAATAGTAGCATACATACAGCCAACATCATCAACCTCAATAGTTGCACCAATGGCTGTCATTCTCCTTTCAAATTCCTGTCTTGCCTGTAATGCTGCCGGGGAAAGTGAATACCTTGTAATGCCACCGTGACCTGCATCACCAAACTGTGAAAAGGTTGCAATTTTATCCTTCATTCTGTCAAGACTACATTTATACATAACAACATCTCCTTATCAATTCCATAATTTATTGTAAATTGTTTTTACATCTTCAATATTACATTCTTTTATTGTATTTGATGGTGAACCTGAGACAACTGCATCCTCTGCCATTTTATCCACAACTGCCATAAAGTCATCTTTATCTATTCCGTATTCCCATAATGTGGGAACTTCACACTCCTTGCAAAGCCACTTGACACCCTCAATAAACTTTTCCCCGGCAGTCTTATCATCATCGCTAATATCAGCAACACCGCAAGCTCTGCCTAACTCACCAAACTTATCATAAGCACCGTCAAAAGCAAAACTGAAACATTCCGGCAACAGCATAGCATTACTTAACCCGTGGGGTACATGGAACATTGCACCTATTGGTCTGCTCATACCGTGAATAATCGTTACAGACGCATTGTTAATGCAGATACCTGCCTCAAGAGAAGCTATTGCCATTTGTTCTCTTGCCTTAACATCGTTTCCATCCTTATAAGCCAACGGAAGATACTTAAAAATCCTTTTAACTGCAGAAAGTGCTAATGTATCTGTAAGGGGCTGAGCCTTTCTTGAGGTGTAGCTCTCTGCCGCATGACAAAATGCATCAAGTCCTGTTGCCGCTGTAATTGACTTTGTAGCCGTCATAGTAAAGCAAGGGTCAACTATTGCGTAATCAGGCACAAGGCAATCGCCTGAAAGGAGCATTTTAATATCCTTTTCTGTATCGGTAATAATAGTGAACTTTGTTGCCTCACTACCTGTACCGGCTGTTGTAGGCACAGCAACCATTGGATATTTACAGTATTCAATGGTCTTGCCCATATAGTCGGAAATATTGCCACCATTGGAAGCAATAGCGTTGATAGCCTTCATTGAGTCAAGGGGACTACCGCCACCAACACCTATAAAATAATCGAAAGGACCATTTTCGCTAAAACAGGAAACACCCTCTCCAACCATCTTGTCGGTAGGCTCTCCTGTAATTCCTGTGAACACTGTATATTGTGTACCGATTTCATCAAGAAAATCTGTTACAGGATTTAAAATCCCAAGTTTTGTAACGGTCGGACCTGCTACAATAAAAGCCTTTTTGCCCAGCAACGCAATATCAGACTTAGCATTTTCCAAAGCATTGTTACCTGTAAAAACCTTTTTAGGCATTACAAATGAATATCCCATAACTAAACTCCTTAAAGTGTTTTATCAACTTCAGATAATACCTCATCTACTTTTATCATTTCCTCCCTAATCTGTTCAGGGGTAATAATAAGGGGTGGTGATACAAAAATCATATTCTCGTGGCTATATGTCATAAAGCCTTTAGCCTTTAACATACCGACAATTTTGCCCATTACACCATCAGGATCCTTGCCGTATGGAACAAGGGCTTCCTTGGTAGATTTATCCTTAACCAGCTCGATAGAACTGAAAAGACCAATATATCTTACATCGCCCACACAAGGGTGGTCAGCCTTGAGATTTTCAAGTGTTTCCCCAAGCACCTTGCCGGATTTATTAACATTATCAAGGATATTGTTATCCTTGTAGAAGTTAAGAGTTGCAACACCGGCAGCACAGGCAAGAGGATGACCGCTGTATGTAAGACCGCAGGAAAGAAGGTTATCGTCAAAATATTCAGCAATCTTTGTTGAAACAGCAACACCGCCAAGCTGTACATAGCCGGAGGTTACGCCCTTTGCAAAGGATACCAAATCCGGCTTAACATCAAAATTCTCAAAGGCAAACATTTTGCCTGTTCTGCCGAAGCCCGCCATAACCTCGTCACAAATCATAACGATGCCATACTTATCGCAAAGCTTTCTTACACCGGGCAAATAGCCCTTAGGCGGAATGATTACACCATTTGAGCCAGTGATGGTTTCCATAACAATACAGGCTACATTGTACGGATTTTCGTAATTCAGCTGTTCCTCTAATTTTGCAAGGTAATATTCTGTTGCCTTTTCCTCCGACTCAAATTCTATTGGCTCACGATAAACATAGGGGTCAAAGAATTTTACAAAACCCGGAATACCCGGCTCCAACGGATATCTTCTTGGCTCACCTGTAAGATTACCTGCCCCAAAGGATGAACCATGGTAACTTCTGTATCTTGAAAAAACCTTCTGTCTGCCGGTGTACATTTTTGCAATTTTAATTGCATTTTCGTTGGCATCAGCACCTGCATTTGTAAAGAAGATTTTGCCGAAATTATCAGGCAATAAATCAACCAGCATCTCTGCAAGGTCAGCTCTTGGTGAAGAACCATAGGACGGAGATAGGTAACAATATTTATCAACCTGTTCCTTAATTGCCTCCTGAACAGGTACACAGTTGTGACCAATGTTCAGGTTTACAAGCTGTGCTGACATATCTGAATATCTGTTACCGTCATAATCCCACATATAAATTCCGTCAGCCTTTTCAATAGGGATTGGATTCAGTCCCTTTTGTTTTGCCCAGGACTGTAAGCAATATTTAGTCTGTTTCTCCTTAACTTCTAAGCCTTTCATCTCTGATTCCTCCATATTTTCATATTCTCTTTGGAAGTCTTTTTCCTTTTTTAATTGCCATTGTAGGACATACCAGCATACACAGCTGACATCCCACGCAGTTTCCATTTAACTTAACTGTCTTGTTAGTGCTATCCCAATCAATAGCCTGATGACCTGCATCAAAGCAACTGAGATAACATCTGCCACAGCCTACACATTTATCGTTGTCAAATTCGGGGAATTCAACAGTACTGCGATTAAGCTTATCGGCTGGTACAATGTTTCCCAAAGCCATCCCTCTGAAATCCTCAATACTGCTATACCCCTTTTTAGCCATATAGGATTTTGTACCGCTTATTAAATCCTCTACTATTCTATATCCATACTGCATAACCGCAGTTGTCACCTGAACATTTCCGCAACCAAGCAAGATAAACTCAACTGCGTCTTTCCAGCTTTCTATTCCGCCAATACCGCTTAGGGGAACATCCTTTAGCATAGGATAGGTTGCCATATCGTGAATAAATCGAAGGGCAATAGGCTTGACCGCCTTGCCGGAATAACCGGAAACCGAGCTTTTACCGCTAACCTCAGGTTTTGAACAATTGGTGTCAAGGTCAATATCAGTTATGCTCTTTATTGTATTAATAGCTGCAAGTCCATCGGCACCGGCTTTCACAGATGCATATGCCGGAATTTCCATATTTCCTATGTTAGGTGTCATTTTGCAAAGCACAGGGACTGTGGAATTTGCTTTTACTATTTCCGTATAGTGGGCAACAAGCTCCGGGTTTTGTCCCACATCAGAGCCCATACCCTCAACCGCCATTTGAGGACAACTGAAGTTACACTCGATAATATCGCAAAATTCGGAAAAGGTCTTAGCAAGAAATGCCCATTCCTCATCAGTCTGTCCCATAATTGAGGCCACAATAACCTTGGTAGGATAATCCTTCCTAAGCCTTTTCAAAAAGCCGACATTATCCTCAAAACTGTGGTCGGAAATCTGCTCCAAATTTCTAAAACCGATAAAAGGTGTTCCCTCTTTACCATTTGCGTAAAACCTTGGAGAAACCTCATTTGGTATGTACAAGCCCACAGTTTTGAAAACTACACCTGCCCAGCCCATATCAAGAGCCTTTGCGCACATTTCATAATTTGACGCAACCACTGATGATGATAAGAAAAAGGGATTTTCGCACTTAACACCTAAGAAATCCACAGACAAATCAATGTCATCGGCAATAAGAGGAGAAATCATTTCCTCCGACATCTTCTTCATCTCTCTTATTCTTATAGGTCTGTCGGGATTAATACAGGCTTTTTCACAAGCTCCACAGGAGATACATTTTGTCATAAACTTTGGTGCATTATCTAAATTTTCAAATCTCAAACTTCTGACAAATCTATCAGGCTCCTGCCCCAAGCTACAAGCTTTTGAGCAAGGGGCTTCATAACATAGTAAGCACCTTGAAGTTTCCTGAGCAAATGTAAAACTCATAATATCACTCCCTAAATCAGCTTGTTAATTCTATCTCTTATTTTGTTTTATTTTGATGAGGGGCACGCTTAACAAATTTGCCCATACCCTTTTCACCAACAAACTCTCCGTTATCATAAACCAAGTGTCCTCGTAGGTAGGTCTGCACCGGATAGCCGTGAACCTTCTTACCTTCCCAAATTGTATGGTCATAATCGGAATGCATATTGTTTACAGAAATTGTAAAATCCTTGTCTTTGTCATATATAACAATGTCTGCATCCTTGCCAATATCAAGGGAACCCTTGCTTGTACAGCCAAAGATGTTTGCGGGATTTGCACAGCAAAGCTCTACAACCTTATTAAAGGAAATTACTCCGTCATTTGCCTTACCAAGCATATAAGGATACATATTTTCAATACCTGCACAGCCGTTTGGAATCTTTGTAAAATCATTGATACCCCAATCCTTTTCAGCCTGCTGAAAAGGACAATGGTCTGTTGAAATTGTGTCAATGTCACCACGCTTAATAGCATCCCACAACGCATCCTGTGATTCCTGTCCCTTCATTGGAGGTGAACAAACAAAGTTTCTTGCATCCTCTCTTTTATACACATCGGAAGTAAACTCAAGATACTGTGGACAGGTTTCGGCATAAATTTCATATCCTTCTTCCTTAGCCTTTGTCACAGCCTCTACACCCTGCTTGTTTGCAAGGTGAACAATATACAGGGAAGTATTAAGTGACTTTGCCCACTGGATTGCCCTTTCGTCAGCTTCTCCTTCAACCCACTCTGGACGGGATGCATAATGATACCAAGCGTCGGTTTTGCCCTCTGACAGGAACTTTTCGCAAAGCATATTTACCATATCGTTGTTTTCTGCGTGTACACCTATTAAAGCACCACAGCTTTTTGCTTTTTCAAGCACTTTATAGAACACACCGTCAGTAACACCGAAGTCATATACCATAAACACCTTAAAGGAAGAAACACCGTAATCCACAGCATCCTTCATTGTGTCAATTAATTTACCGTGTACATCCTTTACGCCGATATGGAATGCATAATCAGCGGCAGCCTTTGGTGCACAAAGCGCATCTCTCCTTTTGATTGTATCAACCATTGATTCATCAAAATCCTGCAAAGCAAAATCAAATACAGTAGTAGTACCGCCACACACAGCCGCTCTGGTACCGGCAAAGTAATCATCTGCTGAAATAGTACCGCCAAAGGGCATTTCCAGGTGAGTATGAGCATCAATAGCACCCGGAAGAATAAGCTTGCCTGTTGCGTCAACAATCTTAGCACTTGTATCTTCAAGATTATCGGCAATAGCAACAATCTTTTCGTTCTCTACTCCAATGTCAGCCTTGTAAGTTTGAGTAGGGGTGATAATTGTACCGTTCTTAATAATCAAATCCATAAAAGCATTCTCCTATTCCTTTATATAAAAATAAAATAATATACATCCTCACATCCTCATTCAGTAGTCAAAGAACCATTTTGGCTACTGAATGAGGTTTCAATCCGCCCATTATCAAACGAATTGAAACCTGCAAACATTTTCACTTGAAGCTTAGTCTTTGTTTAACTGATACCGTTATCCTTTGCCCAATCATTCTTGTAAACAAGAACAAGACCTGAACGCTGGAACACCTGTGCAACCTCAACCAAATCCATACCGCTTGCGTTAGCACTGATTAAGTTTGAAACCCAAGTTACGCCAAAGTCAACTGTACCGTTTGATACCGCTGTTGTTTCACCAACATCACCGCCGCCGGGTACAATGTCACTTTCTTTAACTGTAAGACCTGCGTCCTTATAATAACCCTTGTCAAGTGCTACATAGTAACCCATAAACTGTGCGTCAGGGAGCCACTTCAGCTGGATTGATAAGA
>JBJEPA010000176.1:0-21573 GCA_051880995.1 Ruminococcus sp. | reverse complement strand
TCAATCCCCGATTTTTCAATATCTGAAAGTGACATACATACAAGAAATACCTTTTCAATGAAAGCAGGAATAAAGCTGAAACCTAAGATAACTGCCGAAAGCTTTACAAGATTTTTCCTTACTGTTTCTGTAAATGGTGTTTCGCAACCCTTCAATTCTCTAAAAATCCTTTTGCCATAGTAAATTGCAACCAAAAGGAACATCAGCTGAATAACCTTGGGAAGTGTAACAATTCCAATCTGATAATTGTTTATGGTGTAGTTTTCCGAAAGTGCATCACCTTTCAACACACCGTCCTTGTTCATCTCAAAAGATGCAACTCCCTCACCGTAGCCTGTTGCTTTACCGGTCATTGTTCCATCCTTGACTTCCCACTGGACTTCTCCGTCTTCACCCTTGTCAAATCCACTGTCATTTTTTTCGTTTTCTAAAAATCCAAATGGGTCGCTGACTATATTTGATACCTTTATAGTGGCATTAACATCTCCCTGTGCGCCTAAAACTACTGTGTCGTTGGGCAACGCAATCAGAAATACCGACACCGCCACTGTAAACACAAGAGCTATAAATAACAGCACCGTTGCAATGTTTGAAATCACATAGAAAAATTTACTTATACCGTGAAAAAATTTAATGTTGTTCATATAAACCTCCCTTTCAACAAGGCTATAATATCATCCTTATAACCGAATGTCAATACTTTTTTATCGAAAAACGATAAATTTTTCTTGTTTTTCAATCATCCATTAAATTCTTACTACCTTTTATGATGCAAATCAAATAACCCTTGTATTTTAAAAACAAATACAGTAGAATATAAGATACTGATTAATTATACTCAAACGGTGATATTATGGACTGGACTGAAATAACTGTAACTGTCAGCAACAAGGATGTGGATGAAGTTGCCGACATTGCAAACCTTGTTGTGCCATACGGCATATACATTGAGGACTACACAAACCTTGAACAGGATGTTGAGGAAATTGCCCACATTGACTTAATTGACGAGGAGCTTTTAGCAAAGGACAAAACACAGGCAAAGGTGCATATGTACATCAGCTGTGAGGACAACCCATTAGAGGCTATAAGCAAAATTTCTGAAATGCTGAAAAATGCAAACATTGACTTTAAAGTTGACTCTCTTGACTGTAGTGACGAGGATTGGCTTAACAACTGGAAACAGTATTTTCAGCCCTCACCTGTTGGGGAAAAACTCCTTATCCGCCCTACTTGGCGACAGAACTACGACCCCGAGGGCAGAATTGTCATTAATCTTGACCCCGGCCTTGCCTTTGGCACAGGCACTCACGAAACAACAAGGCTGTGCCTTGAAGTCCTTGAAAAAATAGTAAAAGAGGACACAACTGTTCTTGATGTTGGCTGTGGCAGTGGAATACTTGGAATTGCATCTCTCCTTTTAGGGGCAAAAACTGCTGTTGGTGTTGATATTGACCCTATGGCGGTAAAAACCGCAAAGGAAAATGCAGTTCTTAACAATGTTGAGGATAGCTTTACTGCTATTGAGGGTAACTTTACTGAAAAGGTAAGGGGAAAATTTGATATTGTTGTGGCTAACATTGTGGCTGATGCAATTATCTTCCTATCTCAAGGTGTAAAAAGCTTTATGAAAGAGGATTCAATCTACATTATGAGTGGAATAATTGACACAAGGGTTGACGAGGTAATTGAGGAAGTTTCAAGGAACTTTGAAATTATTGACAAGCTATTCCTTAACGGATGGTACTGTTTAACCGCAAGAATCAAGGGATAAGAAAAAATTATACCTTTATATCTACATAAACACTAAATAATTCATATGTTTGTCACATATTTGTTTTATAATTATAATGACATATCGGGGTGTGTAAAACAGAGGCAAAAATTACTGTTACACTCTAATATAAATAACGGAGGAATTTTATTATGAAAAAGAAAAACACAATCAACCTTGTACTTTCGGCATTTTTGATTATTGCATTTGTAATCTGCACATACTTCTTTAGCACACTTAATCAGACAGCCACAGTACAAAACGTAATCAATGCACTAGTAACCGCTGTATTTGGTCTTATCCTTTTCTACGCAACAAGAGTTGGCGACGGAAAGCCTGTTAAGAGGTTCAGCCTTGCAACCCTTATTATCCTTGACCTGCCTGCACTTTACATACTTCTTACAAGCCTTGCACCGGGACTTCCTTTGGGCGACTTGTTGGGAAGTAACCAAATGGTTGTTTACCTTGCAGGTGTTGCTTTGGGTTATGGTATTCCTTACACATTCTTAAGCGGTTTTGAAATTGTAACAGAGGAAGAAGCAGAGGGCTTTATTGAGGGCGGAATTTTAGAAGAAATTGAATCTGCAAACGAAATTTCTGAAGAAGCTCCGGAGGAAGAAGTCCCTGAAGAAACGACTGAAGAAGTAACTGAAGAAACAGTTGATACACAGGATGAAACAACAGATTCTCAGGAATAATTTGTTATAAGAAGGTAAAAAAGTATGGGATGTACACACGATTGCTCCTCTTGCGGAGAAAATTGTAGCAGTAAAGAACCACAAAATCCAATAGCACAGCTCAACCCGAAAAGCTCTGTTAAAAAGGTTATTGGTATTGTTTCCGGCAAAGGCGGAGTGGGCAAAAGCCTTGTAACCTCTGCTATGGCTGTGCTGATGAATCGAAAGGGTTACAAAACAGCAGTTCTGGACGCAGATATGACAGGACCCTCCATTCCAAAGGCATTTGGAATTAAGGACAAGGTAATGGGCAACGATGACGGTCTTTTCCCCGCTGTATCAAAGGGTGGAATAAGCGTTATGTCAACAAATTTGCTTTTACCTGACGAAACAAGTCCTCTTGTATGGCGAGGACCTGTTATTGCAGGAGCAGTAAAGCAGTTCTGGACAGATGTAATCTGGGAAGATATTGACTATATGTTTGTTGATATGCCTCCGGGAACAGGTGATGTACCGTTGACTGTTTTCCAAAGCCTGCCGGTTGACGGAATCATCATTGTAACCTCCCCACAGGAGCTTGTTTCAATGATTGTGGAAAAGGCTGTGAATATGGCAAAGCTGATGAACATTCCTATTCTGGGCATTGTGGAAAATATGAGTTACTTCCAGTGTCCCGACTGCGGAAAACAGCACAAAATCTTTGGCGAAAGCCACATTGAGGAAATTGCAGAGAAAAACGAACTTCGTGTCCTTGCAAAACTTCCAATAAATCCGGCTATTGCAAGCCTTGTTGATAAAGGACAGATCGAGGACTTTGACGGAGAATATATGGACTCCGCAGTACAGACTGTTGAGGAACTTTGTAAAATAAAATAACCACAAATTTTCAGCAGGCAACTCCTATGAGTTGCCTGTTTTTTTGTCTATTGCTACATTAATAATATTTATAAAAAATAAAACAAGCCCGAATCTATCGGACTTGTTGTCATAACACATAATATACCATATGTAGTCGAATAGCATACATATTATCTTTTCTCATACTCCAAGCTTGCTTTTTCAAGCAATTCAAAGTCACAACTGTTTTTATTCAATTCGGGATAATTCCCACTCTTTACTCTATTGTATGTTTTAAGGGCAAACTTATAAATTTTATCTCTATTTCGTCTGCAAAAGGCAAGTTCTTTACTCGTATGCACCCTATTATTTGTTGTTGGCAAATTATTTATATCCAGTTTATGTAATAGGTTATTGGGAACAGGTATCATAAAATTGAACCGCAATGAACCAAGAATATGCTTATCATTTTTGTCCTTAATCAAAATTAAATCCTGTTATTTACGGGAGTAAGAGGAAACAGGAACAAAATATGATAAATCATTTATACACAACACAGCACCAAAAACAAATTTATCGGTATTCCAATAATGAGCATTGGGAACGCAGGTAAATCCCCTTTTATGTATCTCACATTCCTTTAGATATTCAATATAATTTCCATCAACATAATAAAAATATGGGTTTGACTCAGGTGTGGTGTTCATATTATTCACCAAATACAGCGAAAGGAAGAAGACAAGCTTCTCCCTTTCTGTTGATTGCATTATTCTGCCCTTTATGGTGGTGAGCACCAATAATTCAGTCTGCCCTTTATGGTGGTGAGCACCAATAAAACGAGCAATCAAGCCGTTCATTCAATATTATTATATATTCAGCTTTAAATTATGTCAAGCAAACTTTTTTGTAAATATTGAAAACTACTTTTTGCAATGATAATTTTAAATAATTGTGTTTTTTATATTTGAAAAACCACTTAATAGACAAAAGGACAAAATTTGTTGACATAGTAACTATCGTCATATAAAATGAAATTATATGAAAACTCAAAAATTAAAATGAGGTTAGGTTATGGGAAATATTATAGAAATAAGCCATCTTTGCAAAAGCTTTGGTGATGTTAAGGCGGTGCAGGATGTCAGCTTTAAAGTTAAAGAGGGTGAGCTTTTTGCCTTTTTAGGTGTTAACGGAGCCGGCAAAAGCACCACCATATCTATTATGTGCGGTCAGCTTGCCAAGGACAAGGGCAATGTTGTTATAAACGGAAAAGACACAGACCGCAATATGGACGAGATTAAAAATGAACTGGGAGTTGTGTTTCAAAACTCTGTCCTTGACAAATCTTTATCTGTAAAGGACAACCTGAAAAGCAGAGCCTCACTTTACGGAATAACAGGCAAGGCTTTTGATAAACGACTTTCAGAAGTTGCAAAGCTGTTGGATTTTGAAAATCTGCTGAAAAGGACTGTGGGCAAGCTTTCGGGCGGTCAAAGAAGAAGAATTGACATTGCCAGAGCACTTTTTCACAAGCCGGAAATATTGGTGCTTGACGAGCCAACAACAGGACTTGACCCCCAGACAAGGCGTATTATGTGGGATGTAGTTTCAAAACTGCGCAAGGAAGAAAAAATGACAGTATTCCTCACCACTCACTATATGGAGGAGGCAAGTGACGCAGACTATGTTGTAATCATTGACAGTGGAAAAATTGTGGCTGACGGTACTCCTTTGAAGCTAAAAAACACATACACAGGTGACTTTATCACTTTGTACGGAGCAACAGAGAATGAGGTTAAAAAACTTTCATACCCCTATGAAAAAATCAGAGATGCTTACCGTGTTGCTGTTCCAAATACAGAAACAGCAACCAAACTTATTGTAAAATACCCGGACTATTTTACCGACTATGAAATCACCAAGGGAAAGATGGACGATGTATTCCTTTCTGTTACAGGAAAGTCCCTTGGCACAGAATCATCAGACAACAAAAAAAGGGAGGGTAAGAAAAATGAGTAAACTTATGAATCTTGTACAGAGAAATACAAAAGTATTTTTCAAGGATAAGGGTATGTTCTTCACTTCTCTTATTACACCTCTTATTTTACTCCTCCTTTTTGTAACCTTCCTTGGGAATGTATATCGTGACAGCTTTGAGGCCTGCACTACAAAGGGAATTGATGTACCCGACACCATTGTTGAGGGGTTTGTGGGAGGATGGCTTTTCTCTTCCCTACTTGCTGTGTGTTGTGTCACCGTAGCCTTTTGCTCAAATATGCTTATGGTCCAGGACAAGGTGACTGGTGCAAGGACAGACCTGACTATGGCTCCTGTGAAGAAATCCACACTTGCTTTGGGGTACTACATTTCCACAGCATTAACAACATTGATTATTTGCTGTGTGGCTGTTGTAGCTTGTATCATCTATCTGTCACAGGTGGGATGGTACTTGTCAGCGCAGGATATCCTTTTCATATGTCTTGATGTATTCTTACTGACAATGTTCGGTACAGCGCTTTCCTCTGTGATTAATTCATTTTTATCCACACAAGGGCAAATTTCGGCTGTGGGAGCTATTGTAAGCGCTGCATATGGATTTATATGCGGAGCATATATGCCAATTTCACAATTTTCAGAGGGAATTCAGACATTTATCTCTTTCCTACCCGGCACATACGGAACCTCACTATTACATAATCACCTAATGGGCGGAGTTCTTAATGAGATGAAAGACAGCTATTTCCCAATGGAAGTAGTAGAAGAAATGAAGGATGCATTTGACAGCAACCTATATTTCTTTGACCACAAGGTGTCAATATCTGAGATGTATGCAATCCTTGTTGGCTCTGTGGTACTGTTGATTGGTGTTTACATTCTGATTAATGTTCTGAAAGGACGAAAGAAAAAGTAATAAAATAATTTGAGTTTTTAAAGGAGAAAAAATATGCTGAAAATTGAGCATTTAACAAAAATATACGGTAACAAAAAGGCAGTTGACGACCTTAGCCTACACATAAATAAGGGTGAAATCTACGGATTTATCGGTCACAACGGTGCCGGAAAAACCACAACAATTAAGTCCTGCTGTGGTATTTTAAAGTTTGACAAGGGTGAAATTTATGTTGACGGCATATCTGTAAAGGAAAACCCTCTTGCCTGTAAAAAGAAGATTGCCTATCTACCTGACAACCCCGACATTTACGACTATATGACGGGTATTCAGTTTTTGAACTTTATTGCAGATGTTTTTCAGATTCCGCAAAAGGAAAGACAGGAGAGAATCCACAACTATGCCGAAATGTTTGGCATTATAGGGGATTTAGCACAGCCTGTTTCTGCTTATTCCCACGGTATGAAACAAAAGCTGGCTCTTATTTCTGCCCTTATTCACGACCCAAAGCTGATTATTATGGACGAGCCTTTTGTTGGACTTGACCCAAAATCTTCCCACACCCTAAAGGAACAGATGAGGGATATTTGCAACCGTGGCGGTGCAATATTCTTCTCTACTCATGTACTTGAGGTTGCTGAAAAGCTGTGTGATAAGGTTGCCATAATCCAGGACGGTAAGCTTATTCGCTCCGGTACTATGGAAGAGGTTAAGGGTGACGAATCCCTTGAGTCTGTATTTTTGGAGTTGGAGGAAAACAATGACTAAAACACTTCTAAAAAAACAGCTTAAAGAACTGTATGCTATGTATTTTCGCTCGGGAAACAGCAAAAAGAAACAGTCAAAGGCCCTTCCCGTGGTATATGCTCTGCTTATGGTTTATGTTGCAGGATTTTTATTCTTTTTCATTTACAATATGATGGATAGCATTTGTGTTCCTCTGTTTTCAGCCGGCAGAGGTTGGCTGTACTTTGCTATTGCCGGAATTATCGGAATGATGCTCTCTGTATTCGGCAGTATTTTTGCAACTCAATCTATGCTGTTTAACGCAAAGGACAATGAATTTTTACTTTCTCTGCCTATTTCTCCCGGCAAGATTTTGTTTTCAAGAATGTTTTCATTGTATTTACAAAACTTTTTCTTTGGAGGCATAATTTTCCTATCTGCTATTGTGGTGTATGCCACATCCGGCTTTGCCACTCCCCTTGGAATAATTTTCTGTATTTTACTGCTATTCATTCAGCCACTTATGAGCTTAGGTATCACCTGTATTATCGGATGGCTCATCGCCTTGGCAACAGCAAGGATGAACAACAAAACAATCATCACAAGCATACTTTCCTTGGTGTTTTTGGCACTGTACTTCATCGTGTATTACCGCTTTAACAACTATATTCAGCTACTAATTACCAACAGCAAAGCAATCGGTTCAAGCGTTAAATCTTCCCTCTACCCTATTTATGAAATGGGAATGGGTGCAACCGGTGACATTATGGGGTTTGTGATTTTTACTGCAATTACCCTTGCATTTTTTGCATTAATTTACTGGATTTTATCCATTAGCTTTATACGAATTGCTACCACAAAGAGCAAAGGTACAAAGGCTAAATACCGTGAAAAAGAACTAAAGGTAAGCAAACTTAGTAAAACTCTGTTCCGCAAGGAATTAAAGCATTTTACTAAAAATTCTCTCTATATGATAAACTGCGGTTTAGGTTCTATTATCCTTATAGTTGGTGCAATTGCGATTGTTATAAAAAACGATTGGATTTTAGAAATCGCAAAAGGATTTCCATTTGCAAGTACACTATTTTCACTAATCGGTGTAGGAATAATTTGCTTTATTGTATCTATGAATGTTGTTTCTGCTCCGTCAATATCCCTTGAGGGCAAAAGCATTTGGCTAATTAATTCTTTGCCTATAAGTGGTAAAGAAGTGTTGAAGGCTAAACTTCATTTGCATTTTATGGTGAGCGCACCCTTTGCCCTAATATTCAGCATTGTCTGTGCTGTTGTTCTAAAATCTTCTGTTATAATGACTATCGCCCTTATTCTGATTCCACAGTTGGCAATTTTCCTTTTTGGAGAAATTGACCTGTTGTTAAGCCTAAAATTTGCACATCTTGATTGGACTAACGAGGCTATGGTTGTTAAGCAAAGCACAAGTGTAGTAATCTCTCTTTTCTTAAACTGGGGAATAATGATTGCCCTTGGCGTTTCAGTCTTGTTATTACCTGAGATGACAACATTTTCTCTGGAAATCTACGCATTAATATGTACAATTGTTTTGGTTCTTGCCTCGGTGGTAGTTTATCACTTCCTCACAAATTGGGGCGTGAAGAAACTGGCATCTTTGCAATAGGGTTACCCCCTGTCATTCCGAGCTTGTCGAGGAATCCCCCTACTCTACCACTCATTTTGTTAGGAAAATCATACTTTCATATACCCTGATAGTGTCGATTTAGGCACTACTGCTATCCTTTCAGATTCTTCACTGCGTTCAGAATGACAAGAGTAGGCACTTTTAGTTCCTATCCAAGTAATTCCTAAACCACAACTGCCTACGGACAACCCTTCCACCGCAAGCGGTTCCCCTCCCCTTACACAGGGGAGGCTTTTTTGCACAAAATTATTTTCCCTGCATATAATAGAATATGCCTTTGTGCAAATAATCACTTTGGAGAATCATATGAACAATTCAAAGCTTTGTTGCCCACCTTGGTTAAATAAAGAATTTAGAAAGCTGTGGGTACAACATATTTACCGAACAAGATTTTTCATTATAAGCACAGCCTCAGACCTTCCGGACCTGCCCTATGTTACAAAGTGGGTACTTGAAAACCCCGGTGACTTTGCCTGTATGCTAAAAGAGTTTTACGGCGAAGAAAAGGCAAACATATTTAAACAGCTATTCACAGAACACCTCACCATTGCCGCTGACCTTGTGAATGCAATCAAGAACAACGACAGGCAAAAGGCTGAATTAACAAGGAAAAAGTGGTATGATAATGCAAAAGAAATCGCCTGCTACCTTGCAAAAATCAATCCCTGTTGGAACAGAGAAAAGTGGCAAAAAATGATGTTTGACCATCTGAAAATGACGGAAAACGAAGCAAGACTAAGAATTAACGGAAAATACCCCGAGGATATAGCAGAATTTAATTGCATTGAAAAAGAGGCTATGGAAATGGCCGACTATATGACAAAGGGAATTATCAAGCAATGCAGAAGATGCTTTTCGTAAAACCGGCGGAAAATATGCAAACAAGATGTGTGAAGTGATTTTTTCAGTGTTTCCCTAATCACATAACAAAAGAACCCTCCTAAATCAGAATTTCTCTGACTTGGGAGGGTTTTGTGCAAAATAATTTTAATTTTTATACCGTTAATTTTGATCGTCCTTAGGGGATGACTTTGTAACGCTTGTAAACAGCTTTTCAACCTTTGATACCGCCGACTTGTACAGATAAGAAACCTGTTCGCCATTTACAGTAACATAGTATTTTTGCTTGCCCATATCGTAGAACTTAAGCTCATCTGCACTTCTGCCTGTGTCAGACTTGTAAGTGAACTTAATTGTGAGAGCAGGACTTCCGCTGATTTTATCGCTTGTAAATTCGTGACGCAGGAAATCAGCACTGTGCATATAGTCAAATGCTGTTTGGAAAGAACCTGTACTTACCTTTTTTCCATTATATTTTACAACTGTATCGGCTGATGAGCTCTTACCATTGATGTCAAAAGTGTAGCTTTTTCCGTCAAACTTGACCTCAGTTTTGGAAAGGGAAGTAAGCTCATTGTCAACAAAGAAATCTGAACGCAGATTGTCAAGGCTTGACTCTGACCATTTTACAGATTCGCTGAGAATTTTGTAAATTACATCTCCGCCCTTCTTCATAATGTAGCAGTAGCCTTTGTCATTAGCTTTGCTTGCAACTAGATTAATAGTTGTATCGGGATAAGTAGCCTTAATTTCTGCATAAGGCTGGCTTAAACCATACTTTTCCAGCTGGCTTTCGCCTGGATTTACATATACAACAGACTTTCCTAGCACACCTCTGATACCAGCCTCAATTTCGCTACATCCTGAGTCGTCGCCATAGTAGTTAGCAGGAGTGGTAATGAGGTAGTTGGTAGAGGCCGTTTCATCATCGCTTGGAACAACTGTAATTTTGTCCTTGTAATGTGTACCACTAAGCTCAATTTTTGTTGGAGAAGCATCATCACCACTTGATGCGGATTCCGTAACTTCCAAACTGATTAAGTCGTTAATACTGTAAAGGAATGAATCAACAGAATCTTCGGCAACAAGATAGATGGTTTTGCCTGTACCAAACTTTACATAAACTCCGGAATTGGCCGGAGCAACTGCACCAACAGTAATTCTTACCTTAGTGTTGTCCTGATATGTGATGTCAACTGTGGAGCGTGGAGAATCAAACCCAAAGTCCTTTTCGTCCTTGTCGCCTGTAGATACAACCTTGGTAAACTCAAGAGTAGCAGCGTCGTTGGCAACAGCGTCAGGCACACCGGAAGCAAGTTCCTTATCCTCATATCCCACAAGGGTATATTCGGTTGCCTGTGTGCTTTCCTCTTCTTCTCCGTCTTCGTTGGTTGTTTTTTCAACAGGAGTGTAGCTTGTAATCTCGTACTTACTCTTTTCGTTTTCAACACTAATTGACTTTATGTTTCGTGGAATGTAGGACATCAACTCTCCTGAACCGTTCTGGTCCACCTCTCCGTCCTCATTTGTTGCAGGCTCTGCCTGATGGAGCTTATCTTCGTCAACATCTGTTGTTATTTTTGCCGGCTCTGTGTATTCAAGTGTAGCTTCTTCTTCAGAATCCGGCAGATTAAATACTACCACAAGTGCAACAGCAATAAGCACTACAATTAAAGCAGGAATGATTATTTTAAGCAGATTTTTATTGTTTTTCTTTTTTGACTTAGCCATTATTTCTTTCTCCTAACTGCCCAAATAACGATACCAAGGATTAGAATGCCTATTGGCAATACACCAAGAAAGATAACTGATGGAATTGTGGTTTGTGACTCAGCCTGTAAACCAAGGGATGTGTCAGAAGCCTGAGCACTTGTGATTACAACAGTTTCACCCTCGTTTTCTGTCAACACATTAAACATATTTACAAAATAATTTGCATTATTGTACTGGGTATATGTGTTTAAAAAGTCTTCTGACAAGGCATAATAAGAACCGATTACAACAGTATTCTTATAAACCCCGTCAGAAACCTCTGACTGGTTAATTGCAGCCCCGCTTATTGGCTTGCCATTGCCCTCTACAACGTCAGACTCGGACTCAGCTGTGAATGGTAATGTGTCGGCTTTGTCTGATGAATTTAGCAATGATACAGCGTTGCTTCCCTCTGTAAAGGTGATAGGTCTTGTATATCCCATAAGAATCTTTGTTGCGGTATCAATACCGGAAGTGAAGTCCTCATTATCGTAATCGTAAAGGGAGAGTGTATGGTCATCAGGGTACATTGAGGAAAGATATTTATCGCTCTGTTCATATACCATAGAATCCCCAACAATTATTCCCTGTGTTTCAAGGAAGGAATCAAGGTTTGGTGTTCCGTCCTCAACCTTAAATGGATTTGGAACATATACAAAAGTTTTGTTTGTCTTTTTTGCTGTGTCAAGGAAATCCTCTATCTTCTCAAGTCCTGATTCGGAAACATCCTGTGTTGGCGCAACAAACAAGAGAATATCGCAGTCTGACGGAATCTTCTGATTTGAATCAATATCTACTGTTGCAGTATCATATGCCTGATTCTTCAAAAGTGTTTTTATTGAGGTATAAACACTTTCTCCTGAGGAGCTTTTATTTTCTGCCAATATTCCGGAAGAAGTGATAAAGCAAGCCTTGGCTGCATTCTTCTTTGTAAGTCCCAAAATAGCAGTACAAACTGTCTGTTCAACCTGAGTTCCTGTTATTGTCTGGTAACCTGAGTCATCAGTTTCAAGAACAAAAAGATCCGATATAGTGTAACCCTTGTACTTATCGTCCCCTGCATCCACAATAAGAATTGTATCTGCTCCGGAAGTGGTAAGGTTAAGGTTACTGTATTCTGATGAGAATGATGGATTTGATGAAACATCCACATAATCAAACTTTATATGACTGCTCTGTCCTGCAATTTCCTTAAACAGCTGATTTGTCTGTGTAAAATATGCAGTACTGTAATAGCTATCATAAGATTTAAAAGTTTCTTCATCTGTCAAAAGATAAAGTTGAATATCCTTTTCAAGACTATCGCAAAGCTTCTTTGTTTCGTCCTGTAACTCGTACATATTACTGCTTGTAATATCAAATGTTAATGCCGGGAATCTGTTTTCAAGAACAGATACTATGACATTCACAGCCACTACACAGGCAAGAAAAACTGCGATTACTGCAACAAAAAGCCATCCCCTTGCAAACTTTCTTGAATGTAGAATATCCTTTATTTTAGAAGGCTTTTCATCTTTGGTGTTTATATCCTTTTCACCTGACTCATCAAGGTCTGTTTCGGCTGGGGAGTCCTCTGCCACAGCCATATTTTCTATATCCTTTTCAATTTCTGAAGCAAGGAAATCTTCTTTTTTATTTTTAGCCATCTCTATACCTCCTTAGCTCCAGCGTCTTTTTTCAAGTACCCTAAGTGTCAAGAAGTTGAACAGTGCAATAACAGACAGGAAGAATACCATATCTGAAACGCTAAGGATACCTGTTGTAAAGTTTTCATAGTGGCTCACAAATGACAGGCTGGAAACAGCAGTAGAAATCCAGCTTATTGAGATAAGACTTGCAATGCTGTCAATGAAGAAAATTGCAAGACCAACACAAATTCCCACTATGGCAGAGATTATCATACTTTCTGTCAAAGAAGAGATAAAAATATTAATAGAAATCATTGCGGCACCAAGGAGAATTGTTCCCAAAAGGTTGCCGATGAATACAGACCAGTCCGGTGCACTATACACTGAAAGTGTAAAAGCAAACACAACATAAATTGCAACACAGCACAGGAACATAATGAGTGCTCCTAAGAACTTACCTGTTACAATCTCCCCAAGTCCCAAGGGAGAGGTGAGAAGCGCCTGGTCGGTCTTTTGCTTTTTTTCTTCCGAAAGGCTCTTCATTGTAATAATTGGTATTACAAGAACTGTAATCATAAACATATTAGAAAACAGAGTTGCCATATCCTTGCTGTCCATTAATAAACAGTAATAGTAGAAAAACAGTCCGGCAAAGAAGTAATAAACAGCCATAACAACATATCCTACAGCTGATGTAAAGAATGAACTAAGCTCTTTTTTGAGTATTGCTGTCATTATTTTTTGCCCTCCTTAAATGTATTTTTTGAAGTAAGCCTCAGGTATGCTTCCTCAAGGCTCATACCACCCTCGTTCATAGAGAGAATTGGCAAATTATTCTTTGCCATAACATTAAAGACACCTTTGCGAATATCCACTCCGCTTTCGTGCTGAACATTATAGACATTGCAGTCCTGGGAATTTTGTCTTTCCACACTAACCTTCTGCACACCGTCAACGGTATTAAGAGCAGAAGTAACAGCAGAAGTGCTTCCCTCAACCTCAAGTGTAAGGGTTGATTTACCTGTTATAGCAGAAGAAAGCTCGTTAACCTTTGTATCTGCTACAATTTCACCGTTGCTGATTACAATAACTCTGTCGCATATTGCGGAAATTTCCGAAAGGATATGGGAAGAAAAGATTACTGTGTGCTTTTTTCCAAGTCCCTTAATAAGTCCTCTGAATTCCCTTATCTGGGATGGGTCAAGACCAACTGTAGGTTCGTCCAAAATAAGCACAGGAGGATTTCCCAAAAGTGCCTGTGCAAGACCAACTCTCTGACGATAGCCTTTGGACAGGTTTCGTATAATTCTGTTTTGATGGTCACTTAGCTTTGTAACCGACAGAACCTCGTCAATGTGTGCTTTCTTAGGCAGTTTTACCTTTTTAATAGAAAACATAAATTCAAGGTATTTCCTTACGGTCATATCCATATACAGAGGAGGTAATTCAGGCAGATAGCCTATCTGTGACTTTGCCTCCTTTGGATTTTTCAAAATTTCTGCATCATTAATGGTAACTGTGCCCCGTGTGGAGGATATGTAGCCGGTGATGATGTTCATCGTGGTACTTTTTCCTGCACCGTTAGGGCCGAGGAAGCCAAGTATTTCTCCGTCGTTAACGGTAAAGCTAACATTGTTTACCGCCTTGATATCGCCATACTGCTTCACAAGGTTTTTAACCTCAACCATTTTGTCAACTCCTTTTTTCTAAGATTAATTACAGATTTACTCCACTATAATTTTAACAGAAAGAAAACTTTTTACAAGAACATCAGGTGAATTGTCACTTTTTATTCATAAAGTTTCATTGTGCTGTCACAAAGAAATTTATTTTCTTGTGAATTACTACAAAAAAGCATATAGCTTTTTATGACATTTGCCGAGTGGTGCTTTGAACCACTTTAGTTACAGACAGGCTCCATCGGATGAGGGAGCTGTCACGCCTTGCGTGACTGAGGGAGCGAAAAAGTAGTCAATACATCTTGCTTTGTCTTTAGATTATAAAGTTTGAGTCAGAACATAAAACCAAACTTTCCACTAAAGACAAAGAGAGCAAAAGAGAACACTTTTTCCCTCCTTCCACCGCAAGCGGTCCCCCTCCCTCGTCTGAGGGAGGCTGAAATCAAGTCATAAAAACGCACACACACATATGTATTATACCACCAAATACACTATTCTTCAACAAAAAAACTATTGCTGAAAAATGGAATGACTTTGGAAAAATAAACCCAAATAATTGCATTTTAATGATTGCTTTGTTATAATGAATATTAATATGTTATTATTTAATACTGAAAAGGAGTGAGTATTATGTGTAAAAAATGCGACGGCGAGAAATTTTATATCACAACAGCCATTGCATACACCTCAAGAAAACCACATATAGGCAATAGCTACGAGATTGTTTTGTCTGATGCCATTGCGAGGTACAAGCGAATGCAGGGCTACGATGTATTTTTCTGCACAGGTACTGACGAGCACGGTCAAAAGATAGAGGACTATGCAAGAGATGCCGGAGTAACCCCGAAGGAATATGTTGACAGGGTTGCAGGTGAAATCAAGGGTGTTTGCGATTTGCTCAACACCACCTACGACCATTTTATAAGAACAACCGACGACTACCACGAAAAGGCTGTTCAAAAGATTTTCAAAAAGCTGTATGACCAAGGGGACATTTACAAGGGTGAATATGAGGGACTTTACTGCACACCTTGTGAAAGCTTCTGGACAGAAAGTCAGCTTGTTGACGGAAAATGCCCCGACTGTGGCAGAGAGGTAAAGAAGGCAAAGGAAGAGGCTTACTTCTTCAAGCTTTCAAAGTACCAGAAACAGCTTGAAGACTACATTGAGAGCAACCCGGACTTCATCTATCCCGAAAGCCGTAAAAAGGAAATGGTGAACAACTTTATAAAGCCGGGTCTTCAGGATTTGTGCGTAAGCCGAAGCTCCTTTAAGTGGGGTATTCCTGTTGACTTTGACCCAAAGCATGTTGTTTATGTATGGATTGATGCGCTTTCTAACTATATAACAGCACTTGGCTACGACTGTGGCGAAAACAGCGACAGATACAGAAAGTACTGGCCTGCCGATGTGCATATCATCGGCAAGGACATCCTAAGATTCCACACAATTTACTGGCCAATTATGCTTATGGCTCTTGGTGAGCCTTTGCCAAAGCAGGTGTTCGGCCACCCATGGCTCCTGTTCGGACAGGACAAGATGAGCAAATCAAAGGGCAATGTTATCTACGCAGATGATTTGGTAAAGCTTATCGGAGTTGACGCAGTAAGGTACTATCTCCTTTCCGAAATGCCTTATGTTTCCGACGGCTCTATAACATACGAAACAGTATTTGAAAGGTACAATTCTGACCTTGCAAACACAATTGGAAACCTTGTTAACCGTACCGTTGCAATGAACAACAAGTACTTTGACGGTGTTATCCAAAATCCTGACACAGAGGAAATTCTGGATTTTGAAATCAAGACAGCCTGCACAGACACAGTGAAAAAGGTTGATGAGCTTCTTTCCACCTACCGTGTGGCTGACGCTCTTGACGCAATCCTGGCACTTGCAAAAAGGTGCAACAAATATATTGACGAAACAATGCCTTGGGCACTTGCAAAGGACGAAAGCAAAAAGTCCCGCCTTGGCACTGTGCTTTACAACCTCCTTGAGGGCATAAGATACATTGCAATACTCCTTTCACCGTTTATGCCTGAAACCTCCGACAAAATTATGGAACAGCTTAACTGCGATGAGAAGGACTACGACACCCTGTCCTCCTTTGGTGCAACTGTACCGGGAGTTAAGGTGAACAAGGCTGTACCTCTCTTTAACCGCCTTGATTCCGAAAAGCTCCTGAAGGAGATTTATGCTCAGCAGGAAAAGGAAGAAAAAGAGGATACTCCTGTTAAGATTGAAGGTCTTGCACAAATCGGAATTGACGACTTTGCAAAGGTTGAACTGAGAGTTGCAAAAGTCAAGGAATGTGAGCCGGTGAAAAAGTCCAAAAAGCTATTAAAACTCACAATTTTTGACGGCGAAAAGGACAGAACAGTTGCCTCCGGCATTTCCCAGTATTACAAGCCTGAGGAGCTTATAGGCAAGAACATCATTTTAGTTGCAAACCTCAAGCCTGCAAAGTTGTGCGGTGTTGAAAGCCAGGGTATGATTCTGGCGGCAAGCCACGGCGATGATGTAAAGGTACTGTTTGTTGACGACAGCATACCGGCAGGAAGCAGTATTTCATAAATTTTTAGCAAAAGGCAAAAGGCTCGGGCAACCGAGCCTTTGTTACTGACAAATGCTCCTACGGATGAGGGAGGCTAAATAAGACCAATTTTTATAAAACAGGAGAACGCTATGTACACAAATATTTTTGACGCACATTGCCACTATGACGACGAGTGGTTTGATAACGACCGAGACGAATTAATAGAAAAACTGCCTTCAAAGGGTGTTTGCGGTGTTGTAACAAATGCCACTGACCTTATAAATGTAAAACTGGTTCTGGAGCTATGTGAAAAATATCCATATGTTTACGGAACTGTGGGTATTCACCCGGAATGTCTTGAAAATCTGCCAAGTGATTACCTTGACAGGGTAGCCGAAATCAGCAAAAATGAAAAAATCGTGGCCATCGGCGAAATCGGACTGGACTACCACTGGGATATTCCGAAGGACGTACAAATGAAGGTGGTTAAGGAACAGCTTTCCCTTGCAAATGACCTTGATATGCCTGTTGTTTTCCACGACCGTGAGGCACACGGGGATACTATGGAACTGCTCAGAAAATACAAACCAAAGGGACTGCTCCACTGCTATAGCGGTAGTACAGAAATGCTGAAAGAGGTTATAAAGTTGGGAATGTACATCTCCCTTGGAGGAGTTGTCACCTTTAGGAATGCAAGGGTGCCTGTTGAGGTGGCAAAGGAAGTCCCCATTGACCGCCTGCTACTGGAAACCGATGCCCCCTACCTTGCACCAGTACCATTCAGGGGCAAAAGAAACGACAGCTCACTTATCCCCTATATAGCAGAAAAAATAGCCGAAATCAGAGGAATCTCCCCACAAGAGCTGATAGACATCACAACAGAAAACGCAAAGAGAATGTATGGGATAAAATAGATTTTCTCTTTGCAATTATTGGAACCATATTTAAAATATTAACAGATTATAAACAAAAACTGCACTTCATACGGAGTGCAGTTTTGTCATATAAACACAGGCAGACTGTATTCGTAAAGTATTTCGTTGGTTTCCATAATGGAACAGTTGTGTTGCAAACAAAAAATCACAACCGCATCTCTCCTGTTCCTTGGGTACAGCTCGCTGTATGTACATTTTTTCAACAGGGACTGGGCTTCTCTCAAATTCAAATGCATTCCAAAGCACAGCATAATCACCTTGTCACGGCTTGGTCTTTTTGTTCCGGAAAAAATCTGATACCCATAGTGCTTTTCGATAAGGCTGTTGTCTAAAACCTGACTTTTTGTAAGTCCCTTTTCTTTCAGAAAATAAGCCAAAATCTCAGGTATGCTGTCGGGGTAAATTTCCTCTATATTATCAGAAAAATAATCTTCAATGTTATTTTCTTTTTCTAAGATGTTAAAAAGATCCTCTGTTTTCTTTTTCATAGTAAACCTCTTTTTTATCTGTATGTATTATGTTATAATATATTTAGCAATTTATCAAGTGGGTGCACAATGGATAAAGAAAAATTACTTCTTTGGCAATTTAGGGAAATAGGTCAACTAAGCAAAAATACTATTGTTGTTTTTAACGACTACCTGAAAAGACAAATGATTCTGAAAATATTGCCAAAGGAAAATACACCTGTGCTGACAGAGATAATGAAAATAGATCATCCCAACTTAATGAAAATATATGATGTGGTTGATAACGGACTTAATTGCAGTTGCCTGTGTGAATTTGTTTTGGGAAACACTCTGGAACAAATTGTTCTTCCCAAAGGGGGCGTTGACCCAAGTCTTGCTGAAAATTGGATGTGTCAGCTTTGCGATGCAGTGAAAGAACTTCACCTAAGACAGCTCATTCACCGCGACATTACCCCAAGCAATGTTATGGTTGACAGCACAGGTAACATAAAGCTGATTGACTTTAACATTTCTCGGGAGAAAAAGAAAGGTGCAAAACGGGATACCACCATTCTCGGCACCGCAGGATATGCCTCACCGGAACAATTCGGATTTACCCAAACCGGCGAGGGTGCTGATATTTACTCAATGGGTGTACTGTTAAACTTTCTATTAACTGCAAAAATGCCCAATGAAAAATTGTGTGACGGAAAATACAAAAATATTGTTAAAAAAGCAACTCAAATAAGAGCAGAGGACAGATATTCCTCTGTGGTTGAATTTAAGAAAGCTCTAAAAAGTAAAACAGGAGAAAAACTCCCTTTGCTTGACAGAACACTCGCAAACCTACCGGGATTTCGTTCCGACAAAACTTCCCACAAAGTAACCGCTACAATCTTCTATCTTCTTTACATTGTGTGGTTTATTAATGGTTTAACATACGGCATACGATTTAGCGATTACGGTACATTTGTAAATGCCTGTTTTTCCTGGACAGCAATACCTTTTATCTGCTTTTTTGATGTGGGCAACATAAGCCGTTTCTTGGGTAAAGGCTCTCAAAAAAGTAAAAAGACTGTTTTGAAAATAATAGGAGTTGTGCTAATCTTTTTAATTCCATATATAACTTTATGGTTTAATAAGTGATTTTGACTATAATTATATCCTAAAATTTTACATTGGTTGTATGCTGACAGCATAACAAATAATTATATTAATAATTTACTATATAGACAGTGATTTTATTTTCAGGAGGTTATAGTTATGGGTAAAGCTAACAAATCACTGTCAAAGAAAACAGTATATCTTTTTTGGGTAACACTTGCAGGTGCATTGCTGATGGCGGTAATGCTGTTTCTCCCCTATGCGTCGGCAACGCAGGATTTTAAGGAAGAATTAATGGAAAGTCCGAAACAGACCTACTCTATGAGCACGGAAATGACAAATGAGGAAGTAGTTAACCTCTCTCTTTTTGATTATGTAAAAATCGACTGTGCCGGAATGGATTACAGCGTAACAAAGACGGTAGCTATTGCGAACCTTGTTATCATTTTGATTTTCTGTGCTTTCGTATTGCTGACAACTCTGATGTCAGCACTTAAAAAGCCTATTGCCACCATTATTTTTGATGTTCTTTCAATAATCGCATTTACTGTAATTCACTATGACTTTTCAAGCAGAGGAATTATCTCAAACAGTAAATATAATTGGGGTGTTGCAAACTACCTTACCTTTATTTTAGGTGCAATAGTCCTTGTGGGAGCAGTTTGTCTATTCATTGAAAAACGCAAAGTAAAAAATCAAAGTAAAACATCACAAAGTATTTTAGGTTAAAATCGGAGGGAATTATGAAAAGAAAATTTTTAGCATTAGCAATAGCAATCTGCCTGTTACTCTCATTGGGAGCCTGTAGCAAAAAGGAAGAAAAAACAGAAAAGAAAGCAACAACCACTTCGTCAGTCATTGAAGAAACAACTGAACCGCAAACTGAAAGTAAAGAACGGGTTGAACTGAACATTGAATACAATATTATAGATGATGATACAGCTGAAGTCGTTGGATACAGCGGTAACGGAAACTGTGCCACAATAGATTCCGACTACGAGGGTCATGAAGTAATAGAAATAGCTGACTCGGCTTTTGAGGGTTGTAAAACCCTTGAAGAGGTTACTTTATGGGCTGATGTTGAAACAATAGGAAAATCAGCTTTTAAGGATTGTATATCTTTAACAGAGTTTAGTATTCCCAATGATACAGTCTTAATTGATGAACATGCATTTGATGGTTGTACATCTCTTGTAGATCTAACAATTTGGGGTGACCCTGATATTGGCAATTATGCTTTTGCTAACTGTACAAGTATTAAGGAAGTAAGTATTTCTAATGACATAGAAAATGTGGGTAATCACGCTTTTGAAAATTGCACATCACTTAAGGATATAACTTTTTGGGGAGGAAAAAATATAGGAGATTACGCATTTGCTAAATGTGTTAGTATAAAAGATATTAGTTTTTCAAGTGATACCGAATATGTAGGTGAACATGCATTTGATGGATGCTTAAACCTATCTGAGGTAACAATATGGAATGATGAAATTGTAATCGGATATAAAGCATTTGATAACTGTCCAAAGCTAAAGGAAAGACCAAAAGAAGAAACCTCTTCAAAAAAGTCTGAAAAAGAAGTGCAACCAACTACTGCAACTACAAAAAACACAGAAAAAACTACTAAATCAGCATCAAAATCAAGCGGTGTAAGTGCTGATTTCAAGGAAACTATGGACAGCTATGAGGATTTCTTTAACGATTATGTTGATTTTATGAAGAAGTACAAAAATTCTGATGATGTAACATCTATGATGTCGGATTATGCTGACTATATGAGCAAATATTCCGATATGATGAGCAAGCTCAGCTCCATTGACACCGGCAGTCTTTCCGCCGACGACTACGCATATTATGTAAAGGTAAATGCTCGAATTACAAAGAAGCTTGCAGAAGTAACACAATAAGGCAACGTAAAAATGACCGGTACGATAAGCACCGGTCATTTTTTATGATATATATTTCTCCAAAATCCTGTCATAAGTTCCGTCGTCAATAATTCCCTGCAACCCTGTGTTAAACTCGTCCAAAAATTCTTTGTTAGTTCCGGAATTCACCGCAAAGGTAATCTCCGCTGTGCTTTCTGCATTTT
>JBJEPA010000175.1:0-5866 GCA_051880995.1 Ruminococcus sp. | reverse complement strand
ACCTGCTTCTTCAAACTTCTCTTTGTACTCGTTGTCAAAGATTTCCTGGAAAATATCCTTAAATGTGTGGTCGTACTTCTTGCTGATTGTGTCTTTTGTAGCAAACCAGATGTCCTGCTTAAGGTCAAGTGCATAGTTAAAGCAAGCACGGGCAAAGGAGCCGATTGAGCTGTCAAGATTGTGCATACCCTGAATAACACCGTCACCCTTAAAGTCGTGAATAAGTGACTTCTCAGTTGTGCCGTCAGCCTTTGTAACAAGGAGCTCAGCCTTTGAGCCGCCTTCAACAACCATCTCTGTGTTCTTGTAAACATCACCATATGCGTGTCTTGCAATAGTGATTGGCTTTTTCCAAGTAGGAATATAAGGTGTGATGCCCTTAACAATAATAGGAGAACGGAAAACAGTACCGTCAAGAATTGCTCTGATTGTACCGTTAGGTGACTTCCACATCTCTTTAAGGTCATATTCGGTCATTCTTGCAGCGTTTGGTGTGATAGTAGCACACTTAACAGCAACGCCGTACTTCTTTGTTGCCTCTGCTGAATCAATAGTAACCTGGTCGTTGGTTGCATTTCTGTTTTCAAGACCAAGGTCATAGTACTCTGACTTTAAATCAACATATGGAGTGATAAGGATGTCCTTAATCATCTTCCAAATGATTCTTGTCATTTCATCTCCGTCCATCTCTACAAGAGGTGTAGTCATAGGAATTTTTGCCATAATAATTCTCCTTCTTATTTATAATTTACAATTGTATATGTCAGCGATTAAAATAATCAGCTGTTTTCTTTAGTGTAGTTGAGCAGACCGCCTGCAATGATAATTGCCTTTGTTCTGTCAGTAAGCTCACACTTAGCCATAATTTCTTCACCTGTTGTCTTGTTAACAACCTTTATATCACCGCCGTTAGCAACGATTTCCTTAACATCAGGCAGTACAATTTCATCCCCAAGAGAAATCTTGTCGTAATCATTCTCGTTGCAGAATTCAAGTGGAAGAATACCTGCGTTAATAAGGTTTGCTCTGTGAATTCTTGCAAAGGATTTTACAAGAACAGCCTTAACTCCAAGGTAAAGCGGTGCAAGTGCTGCGTGTTCTCTTGAAGAACCCTGACCATAGTTTGCTCCGCCTACAATAATGGATGAGCCAAGTGACTTTGCTCTTGCGGGGAATTCGGGGTCGCAAACTGTAAAGCAATGCTGTGAAATTGCAGGAATGTTTGAACGAAGTGGAAGAATCTTTGCACCGGCAGGCATAATGTGGTCTGTGGTGATGTTGTCCTCAACCTTCAAAGCACAGGTTGCGTTGATTGTATCCTCAAGGGGAGTAGTTTCAGGGAAAGGCTTAATGTTTGGTCCTCTGAGAACCTCAATGTTGTCCATTTCCTCCTCAGTTGCAGGAGCAATAACCATATTGTCGTTAATAAGGAACTTCTCAGGCATTTCAACCTCATAACCCTCTCCAAGAGTTGTGGGGTCTGTAAATACACCTGTAAGTGCAGATGCAGCCGCAGTTTCAGGGGAAACAAGGAAAATCTGTCCGTCCTTTGTTCCTGAACGACCAAGGAAGTTTCTGTTAAATGTTCTAAGTGAAATACCCTTTGAGTTAGGGGACTGACCCATACCAATACATGGACCGCAGGCAGATTCAAGAATTCTTGCACCGGCTGCAATAAGGTCACCAAGTGCACCGTTAAGTGCCAGCATATTAAACACCTGCTTTGAACCGGGTGCAATAGCAAGAGAAACATTTTCAGCAACAGTCTTGCCCTTTAAGATGTGAGCAACTGTCATCAAATCTCTGTAAGAAGAGTTTGTGCAGGAGCCAATACAAATCTGGTCAACCTGCTGACCTGCAAGGCTTTCAGGAGTCTTGATGTTGTCAGGGGAGTGAGGACAGGCAGCCATTGGCTTAAGTGTTGAAAGGTCAATGTCGATAACCTCGTCATAAACAGCGTCCTCATCAGGAGAAAGCTCTATCCAATCCTCCTCACGACCCTGAGCCTTCAAAAATTCTCTTGTCAGCTCGTCAGATGGGAAGATAGATGTTGTTGCACCAAGCTCAGCACCCATATTTGTAATTGTTGCTCTTTCAGGAACAGAAAGTGTCTTAACACCCTCTCCGCCATATTCAACAATTTTGCCAACACCGCCCTTAACGGACATAATTCTTAAAACTTCAAGAATAATATCCTTAGCGGCAACCCAAGGCTTAAGTTTGCCTGTAAGGTTTACCCTTACCATCTTAGGCATTGTGATGTAGTAAGCACCACCGCCCATGGCAACAGCAACATCAAGTCCGCCGGCACCCATAGCCAGCATACCGATACCACCGCCTGTCGGTGTGTGTGAGTCAGAACCTATTAATGTCTTACCGGGCTTGCCGAATCTTTCAAGGTGTACCTGGTGGCAAATTCCGTTACCGGGTTTGCTGAAGTAGATACCGTGTTTTTTGCAAACAGACTGAATGAATCTGTGGTCGTCAGCATTTTCAAAACCAGTTTGAAGTGTGTTGTGGTCAATGTAAGCAACGGATTTCTCAGTCTTAACACGGGGAACTCCCATAGCCTCAAATTCCAAATAAGCCATAGTACCAGTGGCGTCCTGTGTCAAGGTTTGGTCAATTCTAAGACCAATGTCAGTTCCTTTGACCATTTCACCGTCAACAATGTGCTCTTTAATGATTTTTTCTGCGAGTGTGTAACCCATAGCAATTTCTCCTTTCTAGTTTTCTTGTAATCTCTTTTTCCTCAGAAAATTCTGTTAACAAGAATAAAATACTCTATTATTATACAATATTTCTCCCTTTTAATCAATGTTAAATTTATAACAATTTAATTATTAGTGACCAAATATAGAATTACAATCCTAAATTTTTTCTACAAAATAACAGTTATTTCTTTTTTAATTGTATTTACACCCTTGTTGTGATATAATCAATAACTGTGCAAAAATATAGATTAATAGTATAAAACACAAAGGAAATGATTGAATGGCTACAAGAGAGAATTTAAGAAACATCGCAATTATCGCCCATGTTGACCACGGAAAAACTACCTTGGTTGACGAGCTTTTAAAGCAAAGCGGAACATTCCGAAGCAACGAGGTTGTGGAGGAGCGTGTTATGGACAGCAACGATATTGAAAGGGAAAGAGGAATTACAATTCTTTCCAAGACAACATCCGTTGTTTACGGCGACACAAAGATTAATATAGTTGACACCCCCGGTCACGCAGACTTTGGCGGTGAGGTTGAGCGTATTCTACAGATGGTTGACGGTGTACTCCTTGTTGTTGATGCCTTTGAGGGTTGTATGCCACAGACAAGATTTGTTCTCAAAAAGGCTTTGGCACTTAAGAAAAAGCCACTTGTTGTTCTAAATAAAATTGATAGAGAGGGTGCTCGTCCCGAAGAGGTTGTGGACGAAGTTCTTGATTTGTTCATAGAGCTTGGTGCAGATGACGACCAGCTTGAATTTCCTGTTGTTTATTGTTCTGCAAAGGCAGGATATGCATCCCTTGACTTTAACGAACAGGGCACCGATATGGTACCTTTGTTCAAAAGTATTGTAGATGAAATTCCTGCTCCTCAGGGTGACCCCGACGGTGGTCTTCAAATCCTCATCTCCAACATTGATTACGATGATTATGTAGGTAGAATCGGTGTTGGCAGAGTGGAGAGAGGTACTGTAAAGTCCGGCCAGGGCGCTGTTCTATGCGGTATTGACGGAAGCCGTAAGAATGTTAAAATCCAGAAGCTCTATGAGTATGAAGGCCTTAACAGAGTTGAAACCCAGGAAGCCACCTACGGTGACCTTATCTGCATAAGCGGTGTAAGCTCAATCAATATCGGCGAAACACTCTGCTCCTACGACTGTGTAGAGCCTTTGCCATTTGTAAAGATTGACGAGCCTACCGTAACAATGAACTTTATCGTAAACAATTCTCCTTTTGCAGGACGAGAGGGAAAGTTTGTAACATCAAGAAATCTTCGTGACAGACTTTTTAAGGAGATAGAAACAAATGTTGCCCTTAAGGTTGAAGAAACCGATTCAGCCGACACCTTCAAGGTTTCCGGCAGGGGTGAGCTCCACCTTTCAATCCTTATTGAAACAATGAGAAGACAGGGATATGAATTCCAGGTTTCCCGTCCACAGGTTATAACAAAGGAAATTGACGGTGTTCTGTGCGAGCCTGTTGAGGTTCTTATGATAGAGGTTCCCGACGAATATGTTGGTGCAGTAATGGAAAAGCTGGGTTCACGTAAGGCTGAGCTTGTTAATATGGACACCAACGGAAGCGGTACAACTCACATTGAGTTCCGTATTCCTTCCCGTGGACTTATGGGTTACAGACCTGAATTTTTAACAGATACAAACGGAAACGGTATTATGAACCATGTCTTTGATGCCTATGAGCCTTGGAAGGGCGAAATCATCACAAGACATCAGGGTTCACTTATTGCTTGGGAAACAGGTGACGCAGTAGCATACGGACTTAATGCCGCACAGGAGAGAGGACGACTCTTCATAGGTGCAGGTGTTCCTGTTTACGAGGGTATGATTGTAGGTGCATCCCCAAAGGCAGAGGATTTAACTGTCAATGTCTGCAAGAAAAAGCATATGACAAATACCCGTGCATCAGGCTCTGACGATGCCCTCAAGCTTACACCACCGTCAATTATGTCACTTGAACAGTGCCTTGAATTTATCGGGGACGACGAGCTTGTGGAGGTTACACCTGAAAACATCCGAATGAGAAAAACAATTCTTTCTCGTGAACAAAGAATGAAAAATCAGAATCGTAAAAAGTAATGAACTATGTTATTCTTGATTTAGAGTGGAATGCTTCATACAGCAAAAAGGACAAGCGATTTTATAACGAAATTATCGAGTATGGTGCTGTGAAAATCGATGAAAATCTTAATATAATCGATACCTTTTCAATGCTGATAAAGCCCCAAATTGGCAAAAAACTCAATTCCCATATAAAGGAGCTAACCCATATCACCAACGAGGAACTGGAAACCTCACACAACACTTTTCAAAAAGCTTCTGCTTGCTTTGAAGAGTTTTTGGGTGATGCAATTTTGCTCACATGGGGTACAAGCGATATCCATGCCCTGATGGAAAATTACGGCTACTACAATAAGGACAGCCGTCCGTCTTTCCTGAAATATTATTGCGATTTACAGCTTTACTGTGAATTCGCCCTTGATAAACACGACAAAGGCAAACAGATGGGTCTTTCCACCTGTGCTGAACTGCTGAATATCGACAGCGGAGAGTTAACTCTTCACCGTGCCTTAACAGATGCAGAACTTAGCCTGTTGTGTTTCAAAAAGCTGTATGACCCGGAAAAAATAAAGAAGTACATCAGAAAGTGCGATGACGAATTTTACCGAAAAATCACCTTCAAAACCTGTTATATAACCGACATAAATAATCCCCTTATTGACAAGTCAAAAATGGATTTTGATTGTCCAAAGTGTAATCACAAAGCGAAACAGACAACAAAATGGATAGTTAAAAACCGTTCTTTCCGAGCAAACTTTACTTGTGAAAACTGCGGATATGAGTTTATGGGAAGAATTATGTATAAACTTAGGTATGAGGGACTAAAGGTAAACAAAAGGGCAATTCCAATACCTCCTCCAAAGGAAAAAGAGGAAGATAATAATACAACAAAAACAAATAAAGATTAATTACCACCCGAGAAAGTCAAAAGCTTTCTTGGGTGTTTTTGTTTTGAGTTTTGAGTTTTGAGTTTAGGTTTGTCAGGTCAGCATTAGGAATTATGTCAATACCGATATGCCAAAATAAAGGCTCCATCGGATGAGGGAGTGAAAAAGTAGTCAATATATCT
>JBJEPA010000174.1:0-5906 GCA_051880995.1 Ruminococcus sp. | reverse complement strand
TATATCACCAACATAAACGCTGTACCAATTATTCCAAATGATACTATACTGTCAAGTAGGCCATTCTGTACATTTCCGGCTAAAGCATATTGTAAAGAATATGCGTAATTATTATCACGTCCCACTCCCCATAACGGACTGTCTTTCATAATTATAAAAATTCTTGTATAAATATCCAATCTACCAGTCAAATCACTTGATTTATTCAATAAATTTTGGATGATATAGCTTATTGCCGGAATTTTTAAAATTGCACTGCTTATCAGTAGTATGGTATCAAATATGCCGATAGACAACAAATAAGTAATGGAATTATTCATTATTCTTCCAATTTTATTTCTAAAAAGGAAAAACAGCAAAAGAATTACACAGGCAATAGTGGAGGTACCACTATTCAAAGATCTTGATATTGCAAAAACAACGATAAAATGAACTAACATTAATATTTTTTGGTTTTGCTTTTTTTTATAGAAAGTTGCATAATACAAAACCATCCAAAGTATATGCAAATACGCTACATTAAACTTGTTACCGGTAAAATATACTAATAAGGTATCCGCACCTGAGGGCATATGTCCGCCTACGGTAAACATTAATACATCTGTAATAACTACATAAAATAGCGAAAGGTAATACATTGTCTTTTTTAATACCCTTTGCAAATTTATGCTATCTGTATATTCTGCAACGAGAAAAGCTTCTAATATTCCCAATGAATATATTATGCTACTGGGCATAAAACTACCGCTCATATTACGGTTGAAAAAAGATGACAAAACCATGGAAATACAAAATAACAATAATACCAAATTAAATAACAAATATTCTTTTTTTAGAAATGTTCTAATTTGCAGGAAAAGTAAAAATGCTAAAGCCAATGACATACATAATTTTATTGTAAAATAATCACTCAAATACGCCGAGCTAATGCTTACTAAATTAATATGAAACATCAAGATTGTCATGAAAATCACTTGGATTTTTCTTTTACTAATTACCATTTGGCTTATCTCCTAAAACCTATATTAATTATCAGTGTGGAAAGCAACGCAAATACAATGTAGGACTTGATATAATTCTTTTGAGAAAAATGCTTAGTTTTCTCTTCAAATTTTTCTCTCTTGCAGTTAGAAACTTTAGAGCTTTTATATATGTTTCGTTATCTCGCAGGCGTTTATAAACATAGACAAAATCATCCATACTACTTTTTTTGCATTTATTCAAAAAGGATATACTTAACATATAAAACAGCATATATGCCTGTTCACAAGAATCCCCATTGTCACGCATTAGCTTGGCATACCTCTCGTATATATCCTGTACCTTGTCAAGATACTTATTGATGGAATCGGTGTTCATCATTGAATTCGGATTAACCATATTGTAGTAGTATGAGTTAGGTTTTTTTAGGGCAATACCGCCTGTGCAATTAAGCATCATCAAATATGTAAATACATTGTCCTCGCCTAAAGTAACATCCTTGTATTGTTCAAATTTGTCTATAAATTTATCAATGCATGTTTTCCTATACAGTTTATTCCATCTTGAATGGTATGTAATATTCTGGGGTAATGATGAGTTCTCTCCCAGCAAATAATGTGTTCTCAACCAAGGCATATCAGAGGAGGTAAATATTCTGTCAGCATATAATGGCATTGGAACAACTTTCTCCCCTAAATTATAATGAATTCCTGCGGCGACAAAATCATACTCCGGTTTCATTTCTTTTATCAGATTCTCAATGAAGTCCTCTCCCATTTTATCATCAGGATCCATAAATGCGATATATTCACCGCTGGCTTGCCTTATTCCTGCAATCGTTGCATCCACAAGCCCTCCGTTCTTCTTTTTTACTATTTTTATCCTATCATCGCTTTTTGAAAACTCCTGAATAATCTCATGGCTTTTATCCGTAGAACCATCATCTACCAGTACCATTTCAATATTTTTGTATGTTTGATTTTTCATATCAGCAATAGAATCATTCAAATATGCTTCTTGATTATATATCGGCACTACTATAGACACCAGATTCTGTTCTCCAACCATATTAAGTTCTCCTCGCTTTTTATCTGTTATTTTGTATCACTCAAAGCCTCGTATGTAGCTTGCAAGAATGCATAACCAAATGCATAATCAGGCTCCATATATGCCCCTTCTCCCCATTCATTCCACGCATTAATAAAAATACGCTTCTCATCCAAGGATGTGTCCTGAGCAACCGTATTTAACTTATCAGACAACCAACGCTTGTACAATTCAGGTGTGGCACCATGAAAAATTGTACCTCTGTGATTTCTGCGTGCTGTATTGTCCCACATAGGCATAACCGCAGGGTAACATTTCCTGCCCTTTTCTGTATTGTAACGCCTATTCTCTACCAAATCTGCATAATCATATATCTTACCGCCAAAGTCTTTTCTCAACGGCTTTAATTTTTCTGTAATATTTACACACTGATGCTCAACACTTCTTGGCTGAAACTCTGTGGTGGCATTATAGCCTTTTTTTATCCAATCAGTTCTGTTCTCGCCCTCTAAAACTGCAATCAAGTATAGCTCTGTACCAAGTACAAGCTTTGCTTTTCTTTGCCAGTTTGCAATTACTGTTTCCGGCTCAGGCATAGAGCTTGGACGATATACAGACAAAATCGGCTTTCCGTTTATTCTATGATAGCGTGTATCCTTCATATCCTCAAGAACCGCATCAATAAAACGACTATAGCTTTCCACACTCTGTGTTATTTTCATCAGTGCGCCGGTATCTGTTCCGGAAAATCGTTTTGTCCAATTTTCATTTGCCCAGCAATAGCTAAATTCAATCTGTAAATCAGGATTACTGAGAAACATATTCAGCGGACGCTCCAGTAATCGTTCTCCGTCAAACCAATAGTAATAGAAACAAAATTCCTTTATTCCATAGTTTCTTGCCAACTCTATCTGGCGAAGCATATTCTCTTTTAGTCTTAAATCATAATACCCAAGCTCTCCCGGTTTTCTCGGCTGATAATGACCTACAAACTGGGGGACTGCCTGGTTTACATTATTCCATTCTGTAGTTCCTTTTCCCCACCATTCATCATTCTGAGGATTTGGATGAAATTGGGTCAAATAATATGCAGACAAGTGATATTCCGATGCAGATTCCTTGTGCTGTTCAAAACTGCAATACTCAGGCATACGCTTTCCATATGATGAAAGAACATCTTCAGCATAGGAATTAACAATCCCTTCATTCTGTTGAATTTTGATTTGTGTATTTTGGTCTTGTCGTTCTTCCTTATCAATTTTATATTCTGCCCAAGCCACATGAGCTTTGTGTTTCATAGCTTCGCTAATGGGGAGTTTATTAAAAATTTGATTTAGCAATTTTTTAACATTCACAATTTTGACCTCCAAATCATATTGCCAAAAAGAGCCTAAGTTTTTTAAGGAAACACTGATTAAATCATTTGCACAGAAAGGGCTGTCAGATTTTTTGTCGGTTTGTTCAAAAAAAACGCAGGAATACTGACGTATTGCGAGTATTTTTTGGGCAACCCGGCGGAAAATATGCAAACAAGATGTGTAAAGTGATTTATTCAGTGTTTCCTTAATTATCAACATACATTACATTTTGTACAAATTTATTTTTGTAATCTTGCATTGCACTTTTTTATTATTGCTTTAACTTTGCCGATGAAATAAGATTTCCTATTAAGCTTTTTCCAGAGTTTATATGCTTTCTTAAATCCATCTTGATTTAAAACACTAATAAAACTCTTTTTATCTTCTGCCGAAACATCAGGGCAGACTCCCATCAAATTTGACAGGGCTGTAATCTCCTGCTCAGCTGTAAGCTTTACAAGTTTCATTTCATCCTTAGCCCTATTCAAAAGCGCAGTGCCTTTGTCAGTATTAACAGTGACTAAAGAAAGCCCTTCCTTATACACATCAGACAGTTCACATATATTTATCCCCCACAGATCCCCCAATGAAATATCTGAAACTCTGTTATTCCTTTTATACAGACATCCGGCGCATCCATCCGTTACACTATATCCGGATAAAAATATCTGCATATATGGGTCAGCATTCATTATCTTACGATAAGTCCTGCCGTTTTCAAATTGCATACACATTGAATATGCTTTCCAACCATATTTTTTATCACGGAAGTTAACACTTTTTATTGATGCACCGTACTTTTTCTCCATATATTCCTTATAGGAATCCCACACTCTTGCTGTTGGTGCACCGTGGCATGCCACTTCAATTGTGGTAAGGTTTTCTGCACTTTGTCCTTTTTTCTGCAAAAAGAGCTTTAATGCCCCAACTTGGCATCCCACTCCGGAAAAGAGAACATCCTTTCCATTTTGCAGGTCCTCCTGTATTCTTTCAAAGGATGCCTGCTTTGTAAATGCACTTCGCACATATTTACTGCCTAAAATCTGGGGCAAATCCTCTATTTTATCAATTCTTTTGTAAACCACATTAAACGAGGAATCAAATCCGGCACCATAGACAACTCCGCTATTTTGCAAAACCGTTTTAGCTAAACTTGCAAATGCTCCTCCGGATGAGCATTTTAATGCGTTTTCACAGGAATAAGCGGCATAATATTCCTGTGGAAGATGGTATGTCGTTCTGTCTTCAATTTTTCCTTTTCCGGCTGTATTCGTTGATAAAGCTCTCTCTAAAAAAGCCTCTGACTGTACACGGGCTTGATTCAGTAAAGAATTTACACCGGAATAATCTATTCTATCACTTACTGTACTTTCTATACCTGAAGCATCTCTTAATAAGCGATTACTCAGGTTGAACATTTCAAGCAGGTCATAAATTCGTGAATTCATTGATGCTCCCGATTTTTGTGAATCTCGTTCAAACACAACAAATTCTTTTTCCAGATTAATCGAGAGTGCTGCCCCGTGGAAGGAATCCGTAAAAACATACTCAGCATCACGGAGTAACTGCAAAAATTCAATAGGTCCAACCTGCTCTTGGGCAATACCCTCCCCTGTGGCATCTGTAGATACATACTCTTGCTTTGCATATGGAATATAAAACAGCTTAATACTATGCTTTTTGCAGAAAAGCTGTATCTTCTCCCTGTATGCCTTGCTGTCTGAAAAGAAATAAGCTAGCGCATACTTTTCCGAATGGGTTTCAGCGGGAATAATTGAGTGCCATTGCTCTTTAGTCAACAAAAAAGTGGGATCTAAAACAGCTTCTACACCATCAATTCCATTTGTTTTCAGTATTTTCTGTGCTGTTTTTTCTCTCACGGAACAGCTTTGAAACTGTTTTATATAAGGAATCATTATATCTGCTTCGTGGGATGAAAGAGTGTTACGGCTGATACTTGCAGCATAGGATATTTTCTTACGATTGTCCTTTACAAAGCCTTGTAAAAATAATAAAAATGCACAATTAGGATTCCAGACCTGATCTGATCCGCTAATAAAATAATCAAACTCTTCATCCAACCTTGGCAAGTCGGCATCATTATATACAGATGTTGTTGGAATAAACTCTTTTTCAAAATCCAAAAATAAATTTCGTCTAACGGAAAGCAGGTCATTGATTTTTCTGCCTTTAACTTTTGACTCAACCTTGCGGTATCCTCTTTTCAGAACTTCTGCATAACTATACTGTTTTAATTTATCTTTATTTGTTGGGTAAACAACATTATTACTGCCCCCATACAAAACACCTTTTGCATCATAGCCATTAAGACGCAAATACTGCGTTAAGGCATAGGCTTGCAGAACACCGCCGTAGTTGTAATTCTTATATAATAATGTTAAAACTCCAATACTCTTCATATTATCCCTCAACTAAATAAAGATGTATCCAATTTCCCTTTTATATAGTAGTTCCTTAAACATTCCAAATTTCAGATGTCAAATCTGACAATCTTAATTC
>JBJEPA010000173.1:0-5911 GCA_051880995.1 Ruminococcus sp. | reverse complement strand
AGTGCGAAGAAACTACTATGTGATGCACGCCATCTGTAAGGAGGACAATGTATATTATATCCCCACCGACAGAGAGGAAAATATGCGCTATCCTATTACAAAGGAAGAGGCAACTGACCTTTTAGACAGTATTGACGATATTGAGCAAATTAAGATTGGAATAGAGCGTTTTCGTGATGAGGAGTACAGAAAGTACATCAAGGGATCATCTCCACAGATGCTGGTTGCAATGCTGAAATATTTTCAGAATAAGAAAAAAGATAGGTTGAATGCGGGCAAAACCCTGTCATCTATTGACGAAAAATATATGAAGCTTGCGTCAAGAAATCTGTTTTCCGAGCTTTCCTGTTCACTTTCACTTCCAATAGAAGAGGTTGAAAGTATTATCATCAAAAAAATCAGCTGAAAACTTACAAAGGGCAGGCTATCCTGCCCTTTTGTTTTGCTGTTTTTGTTGACTATATTTGCAGAAAGAAGTAAAATAATAGAAATAAGAAACATAAGGAATGATAGTATGAAAAAGTTAGTTCCGATTTTGCTTGTGGTTTTAATGCTCTTTTGTGGCTGTGACTCAGATAATTCTAATGAAGAAAAAACAAAAAAACTTTCCAACAATATCCAAGATATGGAGGTAATGTTTGACAAAGAGATTATCTCCCTAAAAGACAAGGTGACAATTGCTGACCTTGAAAAATTGGGCTTTGCCGTATCAAAGGACTACAAGTCGGTTGCTGATGAAACCCTTGCACCAAGCAAAAACAGTGACAATATAAAGAATGTCAGCGTGAATATGGAAACAAAAAGCAAAAAGCTGTTTACAGTTTCTGCTGTAAATTTAAGCGGTAAAAAGCAAAAGGCAAGGGACTGCAGGGTATATCTTATCTCTTCCGGAGAAACAGAGGACTACGACCACACCTATTCCCTGCCATCAAAGGTTGCCTTTGAAAATTCCGCTCAGGACATCATCAAAAAAATCGGCGAGCCAAACATTGACCTTAGAAATATGGATTTTGGCAAAATGATTCAGTATATAAATGCTGATGGTACTTTCACCGCCAACCTTGACAAGGATATGAAGATGACCGCTTTTTCTTACACATTAAGCAATGATTATCTTTTTGGTAAGGAATAAATTTTCAGTCGGTCTTAATCATTACCCTACACAAAATAAAAAATCACAAAAATTCAAAAAATTATAAAAACAAGTCATTTTTGTTGCACTTTTGTTGCACTTTATTATATATAATGTGAGTGTGTCCTGTAATTTTACGGATGCACCCTAAATTATCTTCAAATATTTTTCTGTTGAGGAGGTACTTACAAATGAAAAAAACCGGATTTTTATCACTTTTTCTTGCGGTATTGCTGATGTTCTGTTCAATTTTTTCAGCTGTGTCATCAGTTTCGGCACAGGGTAACACATACGGCAATTTTACTATTAAGGTTTTAGGTGATAACACCGCACAAATCACAGGCTACAAGGGAAAGGACAGTAATGTTAAAATTCCAAAAACCCTTGGAGAATACAAGGTCTCATCCATTGGTGACAACCTGTTTAAGGGTCACTCAGAGCTAAAGGATGTAACAATCCCCGATACAGTAAAGTCTATCGGTGACTATGCCTTTGACTGCTGTACCGGTCTTGCTCAGGTTACTGTTCCCGATTCTGTAACAGAAATCGGCACAGGGGCTTTCTTTAGCTGTTCCAGACTGAAAACTGCAACACTTTCTAACAATCTGAAAACTATTGGCGACGGTGCATTTTTTGACTGCATAGTACTTCAGGATATTTCCCTTAGCAACACCGTTACTTCTGTGGGAGAATTTGCCTTTGGCAACTGTAAAAAGCTTCAAAGTGTAACGCTTAGCAATTCTCTTACAGAGATTAGCAACCAGATGTTCTTAAACTGTGAGTCACTTAAAACAGTTACTATTCCCAATACAGTTAAGACTATTGGCAGAAAAGCCTTTAGGGGATGTACTGCCCTTACAAGTGTAACAATCCCCGACACCGTTACCACCATAAAGGAATATGCCTTTTACTATTGCGGTAAGCTGAAGTCAATCGCCACAAATGCACAGGAAATCCATAAGCAGGCATTTGCCTACTGTTCCAATCTGAAAAGTATTACCTTTACAGACAATCTGAAAAGTATTGCACAAAAAGCCTTTGAGGGATGTGCAAATGAAACCCTTAACATTCCCTCCGGTGTGTCAAAAATTGAGGACGGTGCTTTTGCCTCATCAAACCTTAAAGCAATAAATGTGGATGAAAGCAACAAAAGCTACACATCTGTTGACGGAATTATTTATAACAAGGCTATGACAAAGCTTGTGGCCTATCCGTCCAATAAGGATGATACAGATACCTTTACTATTCCAACCACAGTAACAACCGTTGCACCATATTCCTTCAGCAACTGCTATGCCCTGAAATCTGTCATTCTTTCGGAAAACACCAAAAAGATTGGTGACAATGCCTTTGAAAATGCAAGCAGTCTTGAAAGCATTAAGATTCCTTCCTCTGTTACTTCCTTGGGGGAAAGTGCATTTTTAAATTGCTCGTGCCTTACAAGTGTTGACATTTCAGCAAATATAAAAACAATTCCCAACAGCGCTTTTTCCGGCTGTGGTGAGCTTAAATCCGTATATATAGGGGATAACATAACAGAGATTGGCAAGCTGGCATTTTTGGAATGTTACAGCCTTGCAGACTTTCAGATTGCCCCAAGCATTAAGAATGTTTCCGCCACAGCTTTTGCGAGCACATCAATAGAAAGCTTTACAGTTAGCGAAGAAAACACAAGCCTAAAAGCAGTTGACGGAGTGCTTTTTACAAAGGACGAAAAAACCCTTGTGGCTTATCCTCCATGCAAGGGGGGTTCTGCCTACACAGTTCCTGACAAAACGGAGAAAATCAATGAATACGCCATAGCATACACCAACGAATTAACGACTGTTACTGTGCCACAAAGCGTATCTTATATTGGAAAAAATGCCCTTGGCTACATCAAGGCATTTAGCTCCGACACCTATGACCGTGCGCCGGAATTTATGATTTTAGGTAAAGATAATTCTTATGCAGAAAAATACGCAACTGACAACGACCTTGCTTTCTTTACAGAAATGCCAAGCTTAAAGGAGAAAGGCGTTACCCTTAACTCCGGCAGTACATACACCTTTACTGTAAAGGGTGCTGACGATAATATTGAGTATTCTTCCAGCGATGAAAGTATTGCAACAGTTGACAGCAAGGGTAAAATCACAGGTGTTTCAAAGGGTGAAACTGTGGTAGTTGCCTCCACAGGTACGGTTTATCTGAAATGCAGGGTTAAGGTTGCAAACGGAAAAGCTAACCCAACGGCAAAGTCAAAATATTACAGTAAATTTACTGAACTTACAATTAAGAATTATGAAAGCTGGGAAAAATCCTACTACAAGCTGAACAAGGATATTTCATTTTCTCAGCTGGACAATCCTAACATTAAGTGCTACACAAGTAATGAATTCATCCCTATTGTAGGTGCGCAAGAGGGTGGCGGAGCTTTGCTTGAAGCAACCAAAGAGAGCTACGGCGAGGACTACGGTCAGTACAAAATTATCGGTGACAACCTTGCAACAGAGCTGGGTAAATTTAAGAACGAAAAAGACCTTGTTCTTTTCAGCGGTACAGAGGATGTTTCACTTATGACAGGCAAGACATCTTCAGTAAAGGATATGATGAATTCCGTTGGCAACCGCTACACAACCAAGAGCGTTGTCAGTACATCAATCGACCATACGGTGGGTACTCACTTTGGAGACGGAAGCTACCACACAATGCTTGAAATATATGCCCCTGCAACTGAAGTCAAGGGCGGTTACATCAAAAAGATTTCAGTAAACCCACAGGAATATGAGATTCTCCTTGACAAAGGACTGGAGTATGAAGTCCTTGAAGCCGGTGTAAGGGAAGTTCCTGTCACCGATTTTAACAATGGAGAAAAAAGTGTGGTAACCGAAAGATATATGAAGGTGAAGATTGTTGGTGGTGAAAATCCAAATACCGACCCAACAACTCCATCATCCACACAGCCAACCACCTCGGGCGGAAAGGACGACCCAACAAATCCTACAAATCCGTCCAAAGAGAACAAGGAAAACGGTTCTGTACCAACAGGTGACACAACATTTGTGCCAACTGTGGTATTTGCAACAGCATCCCTTATGTCCCTTGTAGTTTTCCTCTGCCTTAGAAAGAAGAAAGAGGATTAAGTAATATTTATATGTAGCCCCACCTTGAAATAAGGTGGGGCTTTTTTCACTTAACAAGACTCACTTTACACAAGGGTAGTCTGTCCGTAACAAAGGCTCCCTCGGATGAGCAATGTCGTCAACTTAAGGCAAAATTCACACGCTGTCATTCCGAGCCACAACACTGTCATTCCGAGCTTGTCGAGGAATCCCCAACTTCTACCACCTATTTTGATAGAGAACCTGTACTATCAAATAACCTGTTAGTGTCGGTTAATACACTACTGCTATCCTTTCAGATTCTTCAGTCGCTTTGCTCCCTCAGAATGACAAAACAAGCGGTGCAGACCGTGAGTGTAAATGTTCTTAAGTTGACGACATCGCTTTATACAGGGAGGCGGTTGGGAGTGCAAGAGGTAACTTCCTTTACACAAGGGTAGGCAAAACAGTCAACCCCATTAAGAAATCCTATTTAATTTATCACTCATTTCTCTTTAAAATTTCCGGAAAACATTTATTTTGTTGCACTTTATGATGTATAATGGTAAAGTAATATATGGTTCTAACATTGTTTGAGATATAAAATCATATACAAAGGGGAAATAAATATGACGATAGAAAAAACTTTTGAAAACAACACACTCACCTTAATTCCACAGGGCAGGCTGGATTCCATAACTTCTCCTGAGCTTGAATCAGCCATTGAGGACAGCATTGGTGACGCAACAAGCCTTGTCCTTGATATGAAGGATTTGGAGTACATATCCTCGGCAGGACTTAGGGTTCTTTTAAAGGCGCAAAAGATGATGAACAATAGGGGCAAAATGAAGGTTCTCAATGTTAACGACACCGTAATGGAAGTCCTGGAAATGACAGGCTTTGTTGATATGCTGACTATCGGATAATTAATGGTGACGGATATGAAACTTTATCTACCGCTTATAGCAACATCTCTCTTCCCTGTGCTATGCACTCTGCTCATATATTTTGCAGAGAAAAAAACAGCCTTTAATAAACTCCCCTATATGGCAAGACAGGCTGTTATCGGTGTGGTTTTTGGGGGGCTTGCCATACTTTCCACCACCTTTGGCATAGACCTTGGAGGAGCAGAGGTGAACACCCGTGATGCCTCTATCCTTTCTGCCGGATTGATTTTCGGCGGTCCTGCCGGAATAATTGCAGGTTTCATCGGGGGAATACACCGTTACATAATCACCCTTTGGGGCATTGGGGAATACACAGGTCTTGCCTGTGCAATTGCTTCCATAGTTGCCGGACTTCTTGCCGGATGTATGCGAAAAATCATCTTTGACAACAAAATGCCAAGTTGGGTTTATTCTCTTGCCCTTGCTGTTACAACGGAATCCCTCCATATGCTCCTAATATTTATCACAAATATGGGGGATATTTACACTTCCTTTGAATATATAAGTCAATGTACTTTGCCAATGACTATATGCACAGGAATGTCGGTGACGGTTTCTGTAATCCTTGTAACCCTATTCAGCAAGGAGAAAACTCCTCTTATGCCCAAAAGAAAAAATATTAACCGTATTTTTCACTCCCGACTTTTCGCTTGCTTTTTCATTATTTTTGCACTTTTTTGCGCAATGACAATTTCCATAGGCAAGCAAATTGCTGTTGAGGACACAAGCTTCCTACTTAATGTTAACTTAGT
>JBJEPA010000172.1:0-5931 GCA_051880995.1 Ruminococcus sp. | reverse complement strand
TCTCTGCATCACATATATCACCGATATTACAATCAAGATATTCGCATATACGCAAAAGGACAGATAGTGCTACCTCTTCATTTCGCCTTAGTTTTGTCATAGTGCCTGTTGCAATATTTAGGTCTTTCCTTAGCGTAGCAGGAGATATTTCTTTTTCAATAAGCATTATCCACAGTTTTTTATAACTTATCCTCAAACTACGCACCACCTAAGCATTATGATATAACTGTATTTTATGGTTATATTATACGATTAGTTGTCCATATTGTCAATATTTTTATACAAGAATATAAATAGAAATCGCAAGAAATTGCGAATTATATGATAGATATATACAAGTTCATAATTAGGTCTTAATATTGGGTTGTAGCAAGAGTATTTTAAGACTCACAAGTGTTTTGTACTTGTGGGATTAGGTTATAAAACAGAAAGTTACTCTCACCTATTTTGTAAACCTCTTAAAAAAACTTGCTACATTTAACAACCTATATAGTGCTGTTTCTCCCCTATTCCCTATGTCGTCAGCTTAAGAATATTCATACCAAGTCATTATTAGATATACATAATAGGTTGAATTTAACCTATTATTTGTATATTATATAATTAGAAAGCAAAAGGAGTTATTACTATGAAGGTAAATACTAAAAATCTTGTATCTATCACTGAGGCTAATCAAAATTTTTCTCGTGTTGCTCGTATGGTTGATGAAAACGGTTCTGTGGTCATCCTTAAGAACAATACACCACGCTATATACTTGTTAAATTTGAATCCGCCGAAAAAGAACAACTTGCCGACAATGAAGATTTGCTTTCGGTTTCAAAGCGACTGATTGACAAAAATCGAAAAGCATATGAGGTACTTTCTAAATGATTATTTTAAGCAAAAAACAAGATATGCACTCCCCTTTTCCAACATAGAAAGTAGGTATAGTTCACTACTCAAAAAGTATTTCCCGGAAGACAAAATTTCGTAACAAATAACGGTAATATTAGTAATGCACATACAAATCATACGTACACATGTGTACGTGAAAATGCCACCGAGTGGCATCCTGAATTTTTTAGAAAAAAGGAAAAATCGTTTCAAAACGCAACACTTTTTTCATCGAAAAATGCTGTTCACCTTGAAAAAATTTCATAACATCAAAAGGACAGAAAGAAAATCATTTGATAATCTTTCTGTCCTTTTTGTTATAAGCCTATTTGTTGTTTCTTAACTGAATTAAAATTCTCCTCAAAATTTGCTTTATCACTTAACAGTAACCTTACATTTCAGGGTAATGCCATTGGTTTTTATTGTAATTGTAGTTGTTCCCTTTTTCTTGGCGGTTACCTTGTACTGATTTGACCTGCCCTTTATTGGCTTAACTGAAACAATATCTTTTTTGCTGTGGGTAAACTTAGCTTTACCTACCTGTCCGTTAATCTTAAGGGTAAAGTTCTTCCCCGATTTTAAGGTTTTTGGTGTTTTGTTAAGATAAGGATTTTTTACTGTTACTGTAAGCACTTTTTTAACACCGTTGTTGGTAACTGTGATTTTAGCTTTTCCGGCTTTTTTAGCTGTTACAACACCCTTTCCGTTGACGGTAGCCACCTTTGTATTGTCGCTTTTGTAGGTAGTTGTACCCGTACCGAATTTTACTATAGGATTAATGGCGTATGTGCCTGTTTTGTAAATTGTGACAGGGTTCTTTCTGAAAGAAATTGATGTACCCATATCAATAAAGTTAATACGATATTTCTTTGCATATTTTTCAGCATCTGAGCCCTTGTATCCATAGATAGTGAAATTTGTCATTAAATCATATGAAGAATCATTGTCGTAATATTTTACTCCGCCAACTGAAAAACACTCTAAGTTTTTGACACTTTTAGGTATTACTACTTTTTTCAGTGAACGGCAAGATACCATTGAATATTTGTCAATATACTGAACGGTATTTGGTATTGTTATGCTTAAAATTTTACGATTCTTAGTATCAGAAAATGTCTTTTTACAAACTCCTACAACTGTATGATTACTAACCTTTGAAGGAACAGTAACATTTGCCGATTTACCTGTATATTCAATTAAATCCGCTGTACCGTCCTTATAGAAGTTATATTTAAAGCCATTATTTGTAACGGTTTTTTCATACCCCATTCTAAAAACTTTAAAGGAAACGCTTCTTGTATATTCTTTATGTCTATCATAAAAGGTTTGATTTTCGGCATAGTTCCAACCGGTAGAACCTCTGTAAGCATAAAATGTGGTGTCATAATAAATTCCTACCGGGGATCCATCTTCATCCCCATTTTCATAATCTTTATAAAACCCAATAGCAAACTCACCGATAGATGTAACGCTTTTCGGTATGGTTATTGAAGATAATTCAGTGTTATAAAAGGCATAAGCACCAATGGTTTTCAAGCCTTCATTAAATTTTATTGTTTTGAAATATTTATTAGCAAAAGCCCATTCGCCAATATCGGTAACTGCATAGCCATCTATGGTTTTAGGTATAACTATATCTTTAATTTTACCATCGCCATTATAATTTGTAATAGTGATAGATTTTTTGTCCTCGTTTACCTCATATTTTAAATTTTCAATTAATTTATCCTTAACTGTAACAACACAGGTGTCAACGAGGTTTGTACCGTCTGTTGTTGTAGCTGTAATATTGGCTTTACCAAAGCTTTTACCTGTAACCACACCGTTGCTGTCTACTGTAGCAACCTTGGTATCGGAGGATTTCCAAGTAACACGCCTATCTGCATTATTAGGAAAAAAGCGAGTCTTTAAGGTGAGTTTATCCCCAATATAAATGGACTCTGAATTTGTGTTGATTTTTATGTTTTTTGCCAATGCTTTTTCCGGAAGTGGGGTTTCCTGCTCAAAGATTGTACCCTTAGTGTAATCTATAGAACCATCTTGGTGGAGGTATTTCCATTCACCGCTATACTTTATTTCGCCTGAAGACGGATCATCTATAGCGTCATATTGATTTACAACAAATATCATATTGTCAAATGAAGTAGTTCCGTCAGGGTAATTGATATTCTCACCGGGGTCATAGAATTCCGATGGTACATATTTAGTTTGGTATGCCTTGCCATAATTCTTATAGGTTTCATTTCCGTTACCGTCATCAATTTTCTCACCTATATCAATACCGTTGTTAAATATGATGCGCTGTGCATCCCAGGGAACATCTATGAAGTAAATGTTATCCCTGTTTGGAACATCAGCCTTTCTCATCATATAACTATAGTTCCAGCCACTTTCGTTATTTTCATCGAAATCGGGATTCAGCTTAGCTACTTCATCACAATTATCTGTACCGTCCGACCAATAACAGCAAGCTGTAGCATTTGCAAAGGTTTTCCAGCTTTCAGGCATTTCAAAATAATACCTGTATGTTATAACCCCCTCATAGGGAATATAGTATCCACCCTTGGATATAATGTCAGGTGTTTCTTTATCGTATGTATCAGATTTGGTTGAATATTCAACTCCGTTAACATATGCTTTTAAAATCTTTTCAGACTCTTTAAATACAAACTTGACTGTAGAATTATCTTCGGCAATAGTAATTCTTTCATTCCTATTTCCTGATTTAATTTCACCATAAAAGCCATACGCAGGTGTGGCTACTTCATTTGAAGTTATTTTAAACTCATATACACCTGCCTTAACACCTTTGATTTCAATCTCATAGATGTCTCCATTAAAAGACATTTTATTTATTTCTGCCTCGCAATCCCAAGCCACACCGTTACAAAGACCGGCATCACCGGTAATATAATGAGTTGTAGTTTTTTTGTAGGGATCATCAGGATCATACTCGAAGTCGTTAATATATGCTCTTACAAAGCCCTCATCCTCTTTAAATGTAAACTTGACTGTAGAATTATCCTCGAGAACAGTAATGTATTCATTACCACCTCCACTTTCAATTTTACCACTAAAAACATAAGCAGGGTCCCACCAGCCATTTGTAGTCATTTTAAATTCATAAGTATCGGCTTTAACACCTGTTATTATAAGCTCATAGGTGTCACCGTTAAGTGTCATAAGATTAGCCTCACTTTTTTGATTCCAACCATCAGGGGCAATGGTACCAACAATATAATGAGCTGTTACTTCAGGAGCAGTTGTTTCAGGGGCAACACTATCATTTACAAAAGCACTGACATAGCCTGTTGACTCACCTGTCAAAGTGAGAACAATCTTAACTGTTGAGCCGTCTGTAGGCACATTAAAGGTAAGATCTTTATTTTCATTATTCATACCAAAGTAAACATCCCAACTGTGATTCTTGACAACTCTTAATCGGTAGTTACCGTTTTGCACATTTGTGTATATCTTTACATATGTACCGTCATCTTGCAGTTCCATATCATTATCTGTGTCACGAGGTTCCCAGTATTCGTTGAACATATCTCCTTCACCTGCAACGGTATAGGTGTTTTGCGTTTCCTCCCCGCTTGCTGTTATGGGCAATATTGAAAAAACACTAAGCGCCATAACGACGGATAAAAATAGTGATAAAAATCTTTTTTTCATTACTTTCCTCCTAAAATTATTTTTCCTTATTCTTTAAAGACTTTAATATTTTTTGCAGAATTTTTTCTGCTGTGTAGGCATCAAATTTAATATTATTTGCCCAGGTATTAAGTAATTTTCCGATAATATCCAATGAAATTACTTCTTACAATTAAGATGTTTTTGTGCCACTTCGTAAGCTTTCTTTTTAATAAAGTCAGGAAAATATTTTGGGAATTTCAGCTTGTCAATATTTTCGAAAGCTGTAACATAGCTTTCCTCCATAAGCTCGGCAATCTTGTCCTCATTTTTTACAACCATAGCAAGGGCAATATAAACATCTTCACTCGTAAGATTATACAGAAATGCTATTGTTGCAGAATTTTTTGCTTTTACTTCATTTATAGTTTTCTGTGTTATTTCATTATCTTTACCGCAGTAAGGGCAAATAAAGTCAGAAGAGCCTAATTTTTTACCGCAACAAGTGCATTTCATCTTGTTCACCTCCCTGTTTTAAGCAATGTCGTCAACTTAAGAATATTTACACTTAGCGGTAAGTTTCCTCACCCTGTCATTCCGAGGAAACGAAGTTACCGAGAAATCTGAAAGGATAGCAGTAGTGCATAAATCGACACTATCAGGTTATAGGAGAGTATGATTTTCCTTACATAATGAGTGGTAGAGGAAGGGGATTCCTCGACAAGCTCGGAATGACAGCGCTGGAGCTCAGAATGACAGTGTGGTGGATTTCCTTAAGTTTCTTACACTTATCAAGACAATATCCGCTTGCTAAATATTCAAATAATTTAAAATATTTTTCAAAAATTATATCTAGAGAGGTTTATATATTACCCTTTACCATTAAATTTAATGGTTTTGCAAACAGCGTCAAAGATACTCCAGTCGTAGAGGACATAATCGTTATATTCTGCCTTGCCAACTGTGTAGCCTGAGAAGGCATAATAATATTTTCCCTTATATTCCCCCAATCGTCTTGCAACAGGGTTCATATTACTGACAATTATATTGGTACTGTTTAAATATTTCTTTAATTCCTTTTCCCCTTCATTTTCATTATCAAACTCATATATAAGTATTGCATAGTAACCGTAATCCTTTTTATAATCTACATTTATGGATTTATTCCCCTTTTTGTTATATAGGATATATTTTGTGCGATTAAGCTGTGGGGGGATAGTTGTATTTATGATAGCCAAATTATCTATAGCATCCCAGCCAAGTCTAAAATCAGAACCTTTTTTTCTTAATCTACTATAATAACCCTCATTTTCCTCATCATCGTTTATTAATTCATATTCATTGTCAAAACTATTATCACTATAAAGAGTTAGTTCCTCATAATCCCAATCATCAGGCTTTTTTAGGTTTAGCTCACCCATATT
>JBJEPA010000171.1:0-5963 GCA_051880995.1 Ruminococcus sp. | reverse complement strand
ACAAATGCAACAGCTGTTCAAAAGGATGCCGCAACCAATGTTTTTGGTGTCTATTTTAAACTCCAGTCCTTCGTCTTTATGCCTGTGTTTGGAATAAATCAGGGCAGTACCCCGATAATTGGTTACAACTATGGTGCCGGCAACCGCAAGAGAATGTACGGTGCAATCAAATGGGCGGCTGTCTTTGCAGTAATAATTATGACTGTTGGATTTATAGTATTCCGGTTATTCCCTGAGGCTCTACTAAGTATGTTCAGTCCTAACGAAGAGATGATTGAAATTGGCACAGTAGCTTTACGAATAATATCCCTATGCTTTATCCCTGCCGCATTGGGTATAGTGCTTACAGGTGTATTCCAGGCTGTGGGCAAGGGAATACGCAGTCTTATAATGTCATTACTCCGTCAGCTTGGTGTAATCGTACCTGTAGCTTTTATACTATCAAAGATAAGTCTAAAGGTTATGTGGTTTGCTTTCCCTATAGCCGAGGCAGTATCCCTTTTTGTTGCAATTATGTTCTTTATCAACCTTGTAAAGGGTGACTTCAAAAGGCTAAAACCATTAGAATAATTTTTCTTTCACCGCATATAATTTAGCGGTGATAATATGCAGTATGACAGAAATGATGAAATAACATATGATGAGGGTTTCAAGTCAAATGTCGATACAGAATACTATAGTGGTGACGAGTATTTAATATCCCAAAGCAATTCCCTACAAGAAAAGCCCCAAAAATCAATTCCGTCTGTTTTGATTTTTCAACTCATTGTCTGTTTTATTCTTGGTGGATTTATGTACGCAAGCAAATGCTACTTTCCTGACTTTTTCAACACAGTTATGAGTGAGGTTAATACCCTTATAAACGATTCCCTCATTGTGGACGGTAATAACCTTAACGACTACTTTGTAAATAATGGTTAAGCGTTTTTGCGGGGTAGAGGTATCTTTTCAGTACCTCTATTTTGTAGTTTTAACTGTGGTTTTGATTATAGATAAAACCGGGGGAATATTCTGTTGCTTTTTGGCGTCCTTTTTTCATGAGATGGGACATTTTATTGCAATAATTCTCTTAAAGCAAAAAGTCAATCGTGTTGAGTTCTCTCTTTTTGATGTAAAAATCTGTTCGTCATACAACGTTTCTTTTTCAAAAGAGCTTATCATAGTATTAAGCGGTGTTACATTCAACTTTATACTATTTATATTCTTTTACAGAATTATACCAATGTTTGCCTTGGCAAATTTATTTATCGGATTATTTAATGTTTTGCCTGTTTCTACCCTTGACGGAGGACAGGCAATTAATATATTATTAAGTAGATACTTTTCTCAAAGGGTAACAGAAATAGTGATTAATATAATAACTGTTGCGTTTTCAATACCCATTTTCACAATGGGTATAATAATTTTATTGAGCACAGGGTATAATTTTTCTTTTTTATTGCTTGGTGTTTATTTATTTTTGACACCAATATACAACAAAGGAATTTTTAAGAGGTAATTATGATTAACAAAGAAGTAGAAAAATATTTGCTAAAGGTTCAAAAGCCCGGAAAATATGTTGGGGGAGAGCTTAACTCCGTAATTAAAGACAAAAAAGATGTAAATCTTCGCTTTGCATTCTGTTTTCCCGATACTTACGAGGTGGGAATGTCCCACCTTGGAATGAAAATTCTGTACAGTCAGTTCAACAGCATTCCCGATATCTGGTGTGAGCGTGTGTTTGCACCTTGGATTGATATGGAAGAAATTATGCGTCAGCACAACATTCCTCTTTACGCTTTGGAAAGTGGTGACCCTATTTCAGAATTTGACTTTATCGGCTTTACACTTCAGTATGAGCTTTCCTTTACAAATGTTCTCAATATGCTGAAACTGGGTAATATCCCGGTTTGCTCTAAGGACAGAAAAGGTCTTAAGAATATTGTAGTAGCAGGTGGTCCCTGTGCCTGCAACCCTGAGCCTCTGGCTGATTTTATAGATATTTTCTTTATTGGTGAGGGTGAAGAGGTTGACCTTGAGGTAATAGAGCTTTACCGTAAATGCAGAGAAGAAAATACAACAAGGGAAGAATTTTTAATCCGTGCATCCCAAATCAAGGGTTGCTATGTGCCGTCACTGTATGATGTTACCTACAACGAAGACGGTACAATAAATGCGGTTATCCCAACTCATAACGCCCCTGCAAAGGTGCAAAAAAGGCTTATGATGAATATGGACGAGTCCTATTATCCCGAAAATTTTGTTGTTCCAAATACAGAAATCGTCCACGACAGAGCAATGGAAGAGATTTTCAGAGGTTGTATCCGTGGCTGTCGTTTCTGTCAGGCGGGATTCCTCTATCGTCCTGTAAGGGAAAAATCCCCAGAAGCTATCAATAAACAGTGCCATGACCTATGTAGAAACACAGGCTATGATGAAGTTTCCCTTTCGTCCCTCAGCTCCTCTGATTACACCCAGATTGTACCTCTACTAACTAAGCTAAACGAATGGTCAGTTGACGAAAAGGTGAGTATATCTCTACCATCCCTTAGAGTTGACGGTTTTTCAGACGATATTATGTCAAAAATCAAAACTGTTCGCAAAAGCGGTCTTACATTTGCACCTGAAGCCGGTAGTCAAAGGCTTAGGGATGCAATCAATAAAAATGTTGCAGAGGATGAACTTCTAAATACTTGTAGTGTAGCATTTTCAGGTGGTTGGACAAGGGTTAAGCTGTATTTTATGATTGGTCTGCCAACAGAAACAATAGAGGATGTTAACGCAATCCCTGCCCTTGGAAAATCTGTTGTTGACGAGTTCTACAAAAACCCCAACAGACCAAAGGGTAAGGCTGTCAGCGTAACAGTTTCAACTTCAAGCTTTGTACCAAAGCCGTTTACACCCTTCCAATGGGAACCACAGGACACCATTGATACAATTCACCAAAAGCAACAGAGCATCAAAGAGCATATAGAAAGCAAAAAAATCACCTTTAACTACCACGATGCCGACACCAGCTTTTTGGAGGCTGTCTTTGCGAGAGGTGACAGAAAGCTGTGCAAGGTAATGCTAAAGGCATGTGAAAAGGATTTCCATTTTGACGGTTGGGGAGAATGCTTTGATTTACAAAAGTGGCTTGAGCTTTTTGAAGAATGTGGTATTGACCCGGCATTTTACGCCAACAGGAGAAGAGAATTTACAGAAATTCTCCCTTGGGACCACATTGACTACGGCATCAAAAAAGAATTTTTAATAGACGAATGTAAAAAGGCTTATGAGTCAAAAACAACCCCTAATTGCAGGGAGGATTGTAGCAAATGCGGTGCAAACCGCTTTGGAGGAGGTGTCTGCTTTGAAAACCGTTAGAATATGGTTCACAAAAGATGATGAGTGTAAATATATCAGCCACCTTGATTTAAACCGTGTGGTTATGCGTGCTTTACACAAAAGCGGACTAAACATTTGGCATACCGAGGGTTTTAATCCTCATCCATTCGTAACCTTTGCACTTCCGCTTTCCCTTGGATTTAAGGGAATAAAGGAGAATATGGACATCCGCCTTTTGGATGACGAATATAACAAAGAGGAAATAATAACTTCCCTCAACAGCTGTCTGCCACAGGGAATAAGGGTTTATGATGTTACCGACCCTGTGATGAAAGCAGGAAAAATTGATAAAGCACTGTTTGAAATTGTAGTAAAGTCGGACAAGGATAATGTTGACACGCTGTATTCAAACTTTAATTCACTGTTTGACCGTGACCAAATCCTTGTAATGAAAAAGACCAAGAAAAAGGTACTTAAAGAAATCGACATTAAACCTTATATACTAAAACACAAGGTGGCAGACTATAACGGTTACATCAAGTGCAGAGTACTTCTCCCGGCAGGAAGTACCACAAACATCAACCCAACATTGATTATAAAAGCCTATAACGAAATTTTCAGTGATGATGTGTTCTATCAAATCACCCGACTTGATGTGTTTGACAAAGAGGGAAACAGCTTTAAATGATGCGTTACAATTCTCTTAACAACTATCTCCGAGAAAAATTCGGCAAAAAGGTATATAAAATTTCCATAGACGGTGGTTTTACCTGTCCCAACCGTGACGGTACACTTGGCAACAGAGGTTGTATTTTCTGTTCTCAAAGGGGTTCGGGCGACTTTACCCCCGACAAAAACCTGTCTGTTGCACAGCAGATAGAGGAGGGCAAAAAGAGAGTTATAGGCAAAACACCCGACAATGCATTTATCGCTTACTTTCAGGCCTTTACAAATACCTATGCCCCTGTGAATGTACTTAAAGAATTATTTTACGAGGCAATAAACCATAAGGATATTGTTGCCCTGTCAATAGCCACAAGGCCGGATTGTGTGGGGGAAGAGGTGCTTTCACTCCTAAAGGAGCTTAACAAAATCAAGCCTGTATGGGTAGAGCTTGGACTTCAAACAACAAAAGAAAGCTCAATTAAGTACATAAGAAGAGCCTATGACACATCAGTCTATGCACAAACAGCGGAAAAGCTGAAAAAATCAGGAATAGAAGTGATAACCCACATAATCCTTGGACTTCCGGGAGAAACCAAAGAAGATATGCTGAATTCCGTAAAATTCGCAGGAAAATACACCGACGGAATAAAACTTCAACTATTACACATTCTAAAGGGAACAGACCTTTATACTCACTATATGAATGGTGAATTTAAGGCATTAACCCTTGAAGAATATGTTGACATACTCTGCGACTGTATAAATATTCTCCCTAAAAATGTAGTCATCCACCGCCTGACAGGTGACGGCGACAAAAAACTCCTTGTAGCACCCATATGGAGCGGTAACAAGAAGAATGTGCTAAACACAATAAATAAAGCCTTAGAGGAAAGAAATATCCTCCAAGGCAGTAAGGCATAAAAAGTTATATTATAAAGAAAACGCTGAATCCAAAAGAATTCAGCGTTATTTTGATAAGAATAAACTTGCCACCATAGGAATTCAACCTTCCGAGCTGTCAAATATTCTTATCTACAAAGATAAGATTACGGTTGCCACCATAGGAATACAAACTTCCAAGGTGTCAAATCACCTTACCTCGTAATGTTAAGTATATCACACGATAATATTCATTGTCAACAATATCCATATGCAGAAAGCATAAAAATGTTTATAAAGTTTATAAAAAGAAAAAGTCAAGAACTATTTAGGCAGGCACAGTTCCAATCACTGTACGGCTTCAATAGTCTTGACTTATTTGTATATTATAACAAATTAACAATTATGTCAACAAAAATGACCAAACACGCTCTGTGTATCAGGGAGTAATTCATTAACAAATATTTGTCATATATGTTGAAAAATCAAAAAATATGTAGTAATATTTTCATATGATATGTCCATCTATATTTATATACGTTGGAACTATTGGATTTTGAGGAGGAAATTTTATGAGAGCAAAAAGATTTATTAGCGTCATTCTGTCATTATTGATAGTCTGTTCCTCTTTTGCGGGACTGACTGTATTTGCAGATGAAACTAATAAAAATGAAAGAACAAAAGATGTGACACCTGTGGGTGCTGATGTTTCGGACAAGTACACCGTTGCAACATCAGATGAGGCGGAGCAAGACCAGAGTGGCACAACAGGTGACTGTACATGGACATATGAAGCATCTACCCAAACCTTGACTATTTCAGGTGATGGTGAGATGGGAGATTATGATTGGAATAAATGCCCATGGTACAATTTTATTGATGACATAAAAAATATTGTCATCGAAAATGGTGTAACAAACATTGGAGAGTATGCATTTAAGGATTGCATAAGCTTAATCAGTGTAACGATTCCTAACAGTGTAACAAGCATAGGATCGGGTGTATTTGAAAATTGTACAAGTTTAACCGGCATAACAATTTCTAACAGCGTAACAGAAATCGGAAGATGGACATTTTACGGTTGCACAAGCTTAACCGGTATAACAATCCCC
>JBJEPA010000170.1:0-5973 GCA_051880995.1 Ruminococcus sp. | reverse complement strand
AGTTACTTTCTCTAAATTTCAAAACACTTTTGCATTGTCAACATAATACTCAATTGCTTAATCTTCTACAGAAAATAGAAAATGCAAATCCTTATGATATAAATCCTAGTGATATTATTTTTAAAAAGATAACTCTTTTAGAACGAGTGTGTGAATATCAATTATGTTTATATTATATTTCAATGCTTGATTTAGATATATTTTCTTTGGATGAGCAAGAGTCGTTATTGTACATTCAGATGAGAGCATTGTACTTCACTAATAAATATGATGATTTGCTATATTTGTTCAAGAAAGAAACTGAAAATATATTAAATTTCTCATCTAAAGAAAACATTATTCAAATCTTAACTATCATTGGCCGTGTATATTACATTCGTGGATTATTGAATGGTGCACTTGCATGCTATCTTTTAAGTTATCAATACGCATTTAAGATCCGTGAGAAAAAGCTAGAAGCGAAAATCATTCATCGCATTGCAATGGTAGAGTGTTGTACTGGCTTAATTTCAGAAAGCAGGATGGCTTTTGAAGCTCTTGAAAAAATGTCAAGTTACATTACACCTAAAAGGCGTTCGTATATATATTATCGAATTGCAAAATGTTTTCTTCTCGAAGGAAATATCGAGGAAGCTAAAAATTATAATGAAAAGAGCAAAAAGATTAAAGCATCTTACGGTGATAAACGTGGGCTTGTATTTTCAAATAAGCTTGATGCAAAAATCAGCTTAGCAGAATCTGATTATATAAATGCTGCTTGTTCTATCCAACAGGCGCTTTCTGGTGCCGAAGACATAAATGTCGATAAAGAGCGATTGGCATGTATGATAGTACAAACAAGGTTGATTATTGAATCAGATATAGGCTCTTCTAAAAAAGCATGCATAAAGTGTTTACAGAAATGTCTTGATATTGCAGTAAAGGATAAGTTGTTGTTTCGTGTTAAAACGATTCAACAAATATCTCAAAAAAAATATAATTCTATATTTTTATTAGCATGCAAAAACTACCAAAAACTGACTAAAGAACTTTCAGCTGATGAAAATCATATTATTAACTACTGTATAAAAAAAATGGAACACTCTATTCAAAAATATTATTATACATTAACATCTAAACAGCAAAGCATTACTCAGCGCCTGTTGTTTAAATCTGGTTTTAATGTAAAAATAATGTCCCTAAATTAGCCTTTCAATTTTACCATTTTTAAATGTTTCCGTTCCCCAAAAATCCACAAAATTTTGTATTCCATAAAGTTTAGATTTGAGCACTTTTAAAGTTTGATTGTGGCTACAAATTAAAACAGGAGAAGAGAATTTTTGGTTTTGTAAATCGGAAATAAAGTCATCTACTCTTTGCGAACAACTTAAGATACTTTCACCATTTGGTGGGGTAAAATTAGGATCAATATGACCATTGATAATCTTGCAAGAATTATTAGCAATAACATTAATTTTCTTTTCGCCTTCCCAATCTCCCATTTTGCGTTCTAATAACCTATAGTCAGTCTCAACTTTAATTCTCCCTGGAATTTGTTTTTCTATCAACTCAACCGTCTGCAAGCATCTAGGTGCAGGTGATGTTATTATATTTAAGCCTAATTGGTATACAAATTCTTGGTTTATGTTGCTTACATCTATAGAAAAATCGACTATCTCAGAATCCATCTGACCACTAATCTTATGTTCAATATTATTCTGCGTTTTACAGTGACGCAGGACGAACAAACCATAATAAAATGAATGCATCATATTTTTAAATTAAATATAGGTGTCATTTTGCAATGCTCAATAGCCATATTAAATCTATCACACCAGCAATGTGATGTATTTGTTCGATAACAAAAAGGCATATCAAGAACATTGTCGGTCAACAATTTGGTTTGATTAGGGTATGTCAATATGTAATCTGATTGTAAGTTGCTATCTACTCGTTGTGTGTTACAAACCCCATACAATGCATAACCGCCACCATGTGGAGATAAATAGAGTTTGGTTTCATTCTGTAGATTTATGGGATTTGTTACATTTACGAAAGGTAAGTCTACTTCTGGCGCTAACATAATTGGGCAAGAAAAAGGATGATTTTCAGCATAGGCACCAAGAAGAAGAGTTTGCATATCATAGAATCCCTCATGCGTGCGATTAAATACGATTTTTGCTTGTGGAAGCATTTCTTTTATTATCAGGTTGCGATAATACATCGTTAATCGCTCATGTTCTAAATAGCTTTCATAAAAATGTTTTGCATTGGAATCAATAAGATATGTAAACGGCTCGCCCATTATAGTCTCACTTTTAGATAATGATAATAATGTTTCATTCCTCTCATAATATAAGGCTTCTTTTACAAAATTAAACGATCCATGTATCAAAAAATAGAACTTATTATTTTTTTCACAAAAGTAGGAACCCATAAAATGATTTCTTCTATTCAGATCACTCTTATCAATATCGGAATAGGAACTTATAATTTCGATGTATTTTTTTTGTAATGACTCAGGGTTTTCATCAAATTCCTCCAATTCTGCCAATACAACCCCACAACAGTTTGGTCGAAAGTCTAAAGGTATAAACGGTGGTATGTTTTCCCCAAATTTAATAACGCAACCATATGGGAATCCTGCACTCCAACGCAATTTATTCCTGGTGTAGGTAAAGTCTGGAAGCGCAATTAAATTAACTTGTTCACAATCAAGCCCTAATATTTCCATACATGTTATCAATCTTGTTAAGCCAATGAGACCATGTTCTTTTGCTAGAATAGCTGTTGAGTCGCTAGTACTATAGTCAATAAATTGATTTTGTGCCAACAGATAATTATTACGATAATTAACATTCATAACATTATAACTCCTAAATCACTAAAACTACTTTGTTAGTGTCGATATACAACAACATAATTCATAACTATCTTTTGTTCATAATCTCACAAAAATAAACAGTTATTGCAATTCATAAAGGATAATTATGAGTTATCCTCTTATTGTGAATATTATACCACAATACTACAAAATTTTTAACTCCTTTTCGTAATTTTAGTTATAAAAAATATCTGTATATTTTTATGCACTTTAACCAATATTGTGGTGTTCACATTTTTGAGAACACTACATTATACCTAAAATATATGCTATATATCTTTGTGTAATAGACTTTTCCCCTGCAAAGTTGCATAATTTTCTTATTAAATTAAGGGAGCGATATGCAATGGATACAAATTTGGAAAACTTTATTAACCTGACAAAGGAATATCTGCATTTTTGTACTACAAGAAAAAATCTTGACCATAAAACAATCAAGTCCTATTCAATCGATTTAAAACAATATGCTGTCTTTTTATCAGACTATTCTCTTGATTGGAACGACAAAAAATCTATTGAAAAATTTATTGAATATATGCATTCAAAGTTCAAGCCAAAGAGCGTAAAGCGCAAAATTGCTTCTCTTAAAGCTCTTTTTCACTATCTTGAAATTGAGGAAATCATAGAAATTAACCCATTTCACAAAATACAGATAAAGTATAAGGAACCTTTTATCCTACCAAAGACTATTCCTCTGAAAACCATCGAAATTATTATGAACTATGCCTATCTGGTTCGAAATAGGCAAGCCACATCCCTTGGCAAGAAAATAGCTTTACGCAATGCATTGATTTTGGAATTACTCTTTGCCACCGGAATGAGAATATCTGAGCTGTGTTCGCTTACAACCGAACAAGTCAATTTCAATGATTATGTAATAAAAATCTACGGCAAAGGGTCAAAAGAACGCCTGATTCAGATTTGCAATAAAAATGTCCAGAATCTTCTGAACGAATACCGAATAGAATTTGATTTTGAACTCAATAATTACAACTATTTCTTTATTAACAGATTGTGCAACCGACTTTCAGAACAATCAGTTAGGAATATGATAAATACTTACTCAAAAGGTGCAGGAGTTTCTACTCATATTACGCCACATATGTTCCGCCATTCCTTTGCCACTCTCCTGCTTGAAGAGGATGTTGACATCAGATATATTCAGCAAATGCTTGGGCACAGTTCCATTACCACAACGCAGATTTACACACATACCAGCATTAACAAACAGAAAAATATTCTATCTGCCAAACATCCTAGAAACAAGCTTGAAATTGGGATATAATAAAAGCCTTGCGAGCTTTTTAACTCACAAGGCAATCAGAATACTTTATTCATTGTTATCATAATCTTTTTCTATTACGTCGGAAATAAGGTTTGAAAAGTCAACAGCATTTTTTGAAGTAATAACAGGTTTTCCTGTTCTTTCCTCAATATCTTTTCGTGCATTTCCGGCGACTTCTCCACCCTCTTTTGCAACACTTCTGTTTTCAGAAAATGATTGAGGATTTTTCTCTTTGGAAATCTCAGTTGTAGTAGCTTCTGCCAACATATTTAGAACCAACTCAAGGGTACTCATATTATCTCTCAAGTTTTCCTTTTTTAAGCCTTTGAGATTTTTATACTGTCGAGTTGTCATTCCTGACCACGCTTTTGTAATTTCATCAGTTAGAATTGCATATTCTACACCCTGCTTTACACCACGAGAATCCCATTCATCAGTAAGCTCTTTTCTCACCTGTATAGCCTGAAGTCTTTGATTTATCCACTCTCTGCTATATCCTTTTTTCAGATATGTTTCAAGGGCTCGCTCTATGGTAAGTTCAGGGTCTATGGTTTCATCTATTCTCTCGCGCCCTACTTCTGCAAGCCACATTTTAAAAGGTTCAGCTTTTGGTGACGGGATTGACTGTATTATTCTCAAAAGCTGTTCTGTATTTGCAACATCCGTCCTGTAATTTTTACCATCCTTAGGAGATGGCATTTTCAGTTGGTGACAACTTGACACCAACTCACTGCCTTCGTCTTTTAAACGTTGTTTTAGCTTATTCCAATATTTGCGAGCAATATCGTAACTTGGTTGATCGGTTAATATTTGAACAACATCCACAATGGAAAAATACCATTCTTCCTCCGACTCATTCCACGCAGTACGAATCTTTTTATCTTCAAAAATTTGTATTTTATTTTCTTCACTCATATATATTCACCCACTTCTAAGCTAAAAATATTATATCAGACTGAATTTGTAAATTCAATCTATTAGTCTTTATAGAGATAAGAATTGCTCATAATTAAGGTCGAATACAATCTCTAATTCATAACCTCGTGATACTTTCACTTCTTTGATAAGCTGGCAAGCTATCATTTTCTTCTGCTCCATTGTGGAGTTGTCAAATTCATCTGCCCATGTTCTGAATTGTGAATAATAAAAATCAAGCTTGCCCATCGCATTTTGCTGATTGGCAAGCTTGTACTTTATATCACTTAATTCAATTTCTTTTTTATGTAGCAAATCGTTTGTATTGTCAATAGAAGTTGACAGTATATCGGGAGTGAAACGACTTTCGCCGAGTAAAGAGCGTCCTATTTCGGCAGATAATTCAACCACCTGTCTTTTAAGTTTTTCAATTTCTTTTTCAAGCTTTGTCTGCTTTCTCCTATACTCCGATATTTCGGATTTGTAGCGTTTTTCCAGTGCTATATCTTTTGGCGTAGATTTGATTTTGGCGAGATAATCTCTCAGCGTTTCAAGCATAGCACCGTCAATTCTGTGTGCTACATAAGCCGACTGACCGTCACAAGTTCCTCTTTTCATTGCTTTATTGGTACATATATACCGCTGTCTGCGAACTCTGTACTGACTGCCGTCTGCCCTGTCGTATCTGTCGATATAGCTTGTTGATACCATCCTCTGACCGCAGTGGGCACAGTATATATTTCCTGACAGCAATGTACTGCCTTTTGTTGTTCTTGCTATCTGTTGTTTTTCTTTGTTCTTTGATGAGCGTTGTTTCAGTATAAACTGTGCTTGCTCAAAAATATTTTCATCAATGATATGCAGTCTTTCGATATACGGTGATTCAACACCTCCTGATACAAGATAACCG
>JBJEPA010000169.1:0-5987 GCA_051880995.1 Ruminococcus sp. | reverse complement strand
GAAAAGAGTAAAAAATGCCCCCTTTTTGTTCTCATTTTGCACTATAAATTTGGGGTTGTTCCCGATTTTTTGTACTATACAATAATATTCATTTTTTGTTGCGAATTTTTCTTGTTTTTTGAACAAATAGTAGTATAATGTAGATTGGTTGAAAGACATAAATAATCATATTAGTAGAGGTGGAAGAGAATAATGAAAGATTTTAAGCAATGGGACGGCTTTGAAGGCCGTATCTGGAAAGAAGAAGTCAACACTCGTGACTTTATTCAGAAGAACTACAAGCCATATGACGGCGATTCATCATTCCTTGTTGGCCCAACAGAAGCAACTGACAAACTTTGGGGTATTCTCCAGGATCTCCAAAAGCAGGAGCGTGCCAACGGTGGCGTTCTCGATATGGAAACAGAGGTTGTTTCAACTCTGACAGCATATGGCCCGGGATATATCAGCGAAGAATACAAGGACCTTGAAAAGGTTGTTGGTCTTCAGACAGACAAGCCTCTAAAGCGTGCATTTATGCCTTTTGGTGGTATCAAAATGGCACAGCAGGCTTGCGAAACTAACGGTTACACACCAAACCCTAAGTTTAACAAGATTTTTAACGAGTACAGTCGTACTCATAACCAGGGCGTTTTTGACGCATATACACCGGAGATGAAGAAGGTTCGTCACAACAAGATTATCACAGGTCTTCCAGACACATACGGCCGTGGTAGAATCGTTGGCGACTATCGTCGTGTAGCCCTTTACGGTATTGACTTCCTTGTTGAAGAGAAGAAGAAGGACCTTGCAAACTGTGGCGACGGCACAATGACAGACGACATCATCCGTCTGCGTGAGGAAATCGCCCTCCAGATTAGAGCACTTAACGATATGAAGAAGATGGCAGAAGCCTATGGCTTTGATATTTCTCAGCCTGCTAAGGACGCAAGAGAGGCTTGTCAGTGGCTGTACTTTGGCTACCTTGCTGCTATCAAAACTCAAAACGGCGCTGCAATGAGCGTTGGTAGAGTTTCTACATTCCTTGATATTTACATTCAGAGAGATATGGAAAAGGGCATCCTCACAGAGGACGAGGCTCAGGAGCTTATTGACCATATGGTTATGAAGTTCCGTATGGTTAAGTTTGCCCGTATTCCATCTTACAACCAGCTTTTCTCAGGCGACCCTGTATGGGCAACACTTGAAGTTGCTGGCGTTGGCGTTGACGGTCGTTCAATGGTTACAAAGACAGACTTCCGTTTCCTCCACACACTTGAAAATATGGGACCATCCCCTGAACCAAACCTTACAGTTCTCTACTCTTCATCACTTCCTGAACCATTCAAGAAGTATGCAGCAGAAATCTCAATCAACACAAGCTCTGTTCAGTACGAAAACGACGACGTAATGAAGCCTGTTTGGGGCGACGATTACTCAATCTGTTGCTGTGTTTCCGCTACACAGACAGGTAAGGAAATGCAGTTCTTTGGCGCTCGTGCAAACCTTGCAAAGTGCCTCCTTTATGCACTCAACGGCGGTGTTGATGTTAAAACTCGTGAGCAGGTTGGTCCTGCATACAAGCCAATTACAAGTGAATATCTTGACTATGATGAGGTTATCGACAAGTATGTCGTTATGATGGATTGGCTTGCAGGCCTTTATGTAAACACACTTAACCTTATCCAGTATATGCACGATAAGTACTACTACGAGGCAGCCGAGATGGCTCTTATTGATACAGATGTTCGTCGTACCTTTGCAACAGGTATTGCAGGTTTCTCACATGTTGTTGACTCCTTGAGTGCTATTAAGTATGCAAAGGTTAAGCCAATTCGTGACGAGGATGGCATTACTGTTGACTTTATCGTAGAGGGTGACTTCCCTAAGTATGGCAACGACGACGACAGAGCAGACGACATTGCTGTATGGCTCCTTAAGACATTCCTTGAGAAGATTAAAAAGCACCACACATACCGTAACTCCGAGCCTACAACCTCTATCCTTACCATCACATCAAATGTTGTTTACGGTAAGGCAACAGGTAATATGCCAAGCGGAAGAAGAGCAGGGGAACCACTTTCACCGGGTGCTAACCCAAGCTACGGTGCAGAGCAGAACGGTCTTCTTGCTTCTCTTAACTCCGTTGCAAAGCTCCCGTATCACTGGGCACTTGACGGTATTTCAAATACACAGACAATCAACCCTGACGCTCTTGGACACACAGAAGAAGAGAGAGTTAACAACCTTGTACAGGTTATGGACGGTTACTTTGACCAGGGCGCTCACCACCTTAATGTTAATGTGTTTGGCAAGGAAAAGCTCATTGACGCTATGGAGCACCCGGAAAAGGAAGAGTATGCAAACTTCACAATCCGTGTTTCCGGCTATGCCGTTAAGTTCATCGACCTTACTCGTGAACAGCAGCTTGATGTAATTTCCCGTACTTGTCATGCAACAATGTAATTTAGTGGGCAGAGTAAATGCCCTTGAAACCTTTGGTCTGGTTGACGGACCGGGCGTGAGATTTGTGGTGTTTTTGCAGGGCTGTAATATGCGTTGCAAATACTGCCACAATCCCGAAACCTGGGATAAAAAAACAGGTGAAGAGTGGACACCAAAGGCACTCTTTGACAGGGCATACCGATACCATAAGTATTGGAAGGACAATGGTGGAATAACTGTAAGTGGGGGAGAGCCTTTACTGCAAATTGACTTTGTCACAGAATTTTTCAGACTGGCAAAGGAAAAGAATATCCACACCACCCTTGACACCTGTGGACAACCATTTTCAAATGATAAGGCATTTCTCGAAAAGTTTGATGAACTGCTAAAATATACCGACCTTGTAATGCTTGATATTAAAGAGTTTGATGAGGAAAAGCACAGGGAATTGACAGGCCATAAGAACTCCAATATTAAGGAGATGGCACAGTACCTTTCTGACCACAATGTAAAGATGTGGATTCGCCATGTGCTTGTCCCCGGACTTACAGATGATGAACAGGGACTTGTTGACTTAAACAACTTTATCAAACAGCTTAATGGTGTTGAAAAGGTAGAGATTCTTCCATACCACACCTTAGGACTTATGAAATGGGAAAAGCTGAAGCTACCTTATCCACTTGAGGGTGTAAGAACACCTACTCAAGAGGAAATTGACAGGGCAGAAAAGCTTTTGGGAATTAAATAAAAATTTGGGACTGAATTTTCAGTCCCTTTTTTGTGTATAAAATTTTTATGTAGCCTTAGTTCATAAATACACAAATAGCAAATTATTTGTAACATATAATAAAATGCCGGAAAATATCTTCTTGACACAGGGTGAGAAATGTAATAGAATACAACTGATACTAATTGATACTAAAATATATCAGGTGATATTATGGATATTTTAAAGTTTAATAAAATCATTAATGACAATAGCTTTTTTAATCTTAAAAAGTTGAAATACAAATACTCCGGTGACTTTGACGAATTTATGTCAGTTTTGAAAACACTTTACTATAAAGAACTTCCTCTAAATGATTTTGCAGGCAACAGCCTTGTGTATCTGGATAGCTTTGCTCAAATTAATATGAATGCCTTTAAAACCCTGATTTACCCCCAAAGTAATTCATACGGGGAAAGGGCTGTGGAAAACGAGATTATCTCAACAGGCAAGATAGAAAACATTGACTACAACCGTGAAAGCGTAAGAAATATTCTAAAAGGCTTTGCACCAAAGGATGACGAAGAAAACAGGATTTTTGGCTTGAAAAAAGGCTTTGATTTTATAGCTGACAGGGACAATACCATTACCCAGGAAAACATTTACAAGCTATATATGATGGCAGTAGGTGACTTCCTAGATGATGCAGATAAGCTGATTGACGGCAACCGTTATCGTCACGACAGTGTGTTTGTTGTTGGCGCTGATTTAGAGCATAGCGGTATGCCTTACTTAAAACTAAACAGTGCTATGAAGGCACTTGTTGAATTCATTAATTGCGATGATAACATTAATGACCTTGCAAAGGCTACAATAATTCATTTTTATATTGCCTATATTCATCCGTATTTTGACGGTAACGGACGAATGGCTCGTCTGCTACACCTATGGTTTTTGGTACAGAAAGGTTACGAAACTGCCCTGTTTATACCCTTTTCTTCATATATAGCAAGGTCAAAAAACCAGTATTATAATGCCTATTCTGCTATTGAGGAAAACTACAAAATATCCGGTGTAATTGATGTGTCACCGTTTATTAAGTATTTTTCAGATAATGTATATAACAAACTTCAAAATGAAGAATTTAAAACAGATATTTTTGAAAACTATGATAAACAGCTAGAAGCCGGTAATGTAACGGAAAAGGAAAAACAGCTTTGGAATTTTGTTATTTCAAGGTATGGAAAGGGCGAATTTTCCACAAAACAATTGGAAAAAGATTTTGGAAATGCAGCCTATGCCACAATCCGTTCCTTTGTAATGAAGTTTGAAAAGCTGAACCTTTTTACTTCACAGAGGTATGGCAACAGGGTAAAGTATAGGATTGTGTGATGATTTATTTATAACGGTGAGATTGTATGTATTGACTAAAGCAAACCCCCGAGGTTTTCCTCGGGGGTTGTCTATCTTTAGAATCTCTTGATTTTCTTTGTCTGAGTTTTTTCAAACTCGGTTTCACGGACTTTCAGGCGATATACCTTTTTGTATGGGGGAACGGTTTTGTTGTATTCGTCAATGATTTCCTGTAAAGCAGTAGGAATATCCTTGACTTTTTTCTTCTGGACATATTCCATATCCGGGAAGATTTCAGCCTCGATAAACCCTTCGCTTTCCCTTACAAGAATTTCGCTCACAAGGCGGTTTTCACCGATTTTGTTTTCAATTTCTTCCGGGGATACATTTTCGCCGTTTTTGGTGATGATAAGGTTTTTCTTTCTGCCGGTGAGGAAGATGTAACCCTCGTCGTCAACATATGCCAAGTCGCCTGTTACAAGCCATCCGTCCTTAAGAGCCACGGCGGTTTCATCGGGCATTTTGTAGTAACCCTGCATAACGCTTGAACCACTTACCCAAAGCTCACCGTCAACAACCTTTGCTTTGCAGTTTGGCATCAGCTTGCCCACAGAATCCCTCTTTATCTTCCAAGGGAGGTTGGTGCTGATAACAGGTGAACATTCCGTCATTCCGTAGCCCTGCAAGATTGTAATTCCGTACCTTTCAAAAAGGTCTATTAATGCAGGGTTAAGGTAAGCACCACCACTGCAAATTGTGTTGAACTGGTCGCCAAAAACCTTTTTCTTCACAATTTTGGCAGGGAGCATTTTTGCTTCTTCCAACTTTTTGGCAATGGTTTCTATCATAAGTGGAACCATAAGTATCATATTCGGTTTGAACAGCTTGATATTCTTTGCAACTCTCATCAGCGAATCATTGATGCAAATTACACTTCCCAAGGAAATTCCCTTTAGAATGTCCATACTAAGGCAGTATGCGTGGTGGATTGGAAGTACTGAAAGAATCACATTCCTTGGAGGTAACTTCATATCAAGACAGGTTGCATTTTCAGCCATATTCTGATGGGTGAGCATTACGCCCTTGCTCTTTCCTGTTGTGCCTGAGGTGAACATAATGGTGCACAGGCTGTCCGGCTTTGGCATATGGTCAAAGCTACCCTCGTTTTCCTTTACAAGCTCCCAGAATGACTTGATTTTGTCGTCGCCTGTTTCCTTTTGCATAGAGATAATGTGCTTTAGCTTAGGGCAATTTTCCAATGCCAGGCTTGCAACATCCTTGCGTATTTCGTCAAAGACAAGGACTGTAGTATCTGCACGATTGATAAGCTGGCACAGTTCATCAGCTGGCAGGGAAACATCAAGGGGAACAGCAACGCTCTCGCTGTTTACTGTTCCAAGGTAAGAAACAATCCATTCATATGATGTCATACCTGTAATGGCTATATGACTTCCCTGTTCTCCAAGGCTTATGAGAACTTTTGAAAAACTTTCGCTGTCATTTT
>JBJEPA010000168.1:0-5997 GCA_051880995.1 Ruminococcus sp. | reverse complement strand
ATTTTTCTTGGGGAAAAGGATATTGATTCTCTTGTTGCTACCTCAAAAAAAGCATTACAATATATCCTGATTTTTGTAGGCGGTCTTGCAATTATCTACTTTGTCCTGTCCCCCCTTCTTGCAAGGCTGTATCTTGATACAAATTCGGCCTCATATAGTGGTGCTGTTACGGTGTTGAGATGTCACGCCGTTAGTCTGCCTTTCCTTGCATTCAATGAATACTACATCAATCTTTTACAAGCGGAGGAAAAAATCAGACTTACTAATGTAGTAACTCTGATGAATAAATTGGTGTATATTGTAATACTCAGCTTTATTTTGGTTTATCCTCTTGGCACAATAGGGTTGTGGATATCAATACCCCTCAGTGAAATTCTCCTTACTGCCACAATAATCTTGGCAAATGGAATAAAAAACAGAAGTAATCCTAATCGCAAAAGCTTTTTCAGTATGTTTGATGATGTGGATATTATGCAGGGCAGCCATGTGGAATTTGTTATCAATTCAAAAGAAGAATTTGGCGAAATGCAAAACCGGGTTATCGACTTTTGCAATGAGCTTGGGCTGGAGAAAAAAACCGCATATATGATTCAGCTTTTCTTTGAAGAGGTTACTATGCTCATAATCAATCACGGCTTTGACGACAGAAAAAAGTATAGCATCAACATAAGAATTTATAAGGATGAAGATGAAATTATCCTGAGAACAAAGGACAACTGCAAGGCTTTCTCTGCAAAAGAACAGGATGAAATGTATAGGAAAATAAAGGAAAACGAATACCTTGGAATTTCTATGGTAACTAAGCTGGCAAAAAAGGTTGACTATATAAATGTAATGAACATAAATAACTTCGTTATAAAAATATAGGTGATATACAATTTTCGTAATTGACATTGTTATGGTTTTGATATAATTTAATATATCAAAATGAAGGATAAATCGTAATTTGACAGCAACAGATAGTTGCTTGTTTTCTTGAGATGCTCACCGTATAATATATTTGAGGTGATGAATAATATGGAAACTAAGGACGTAATACTTGAACTACGAACTAAAAAAGGCTTATCCCAGGATGAACTTGCAGAAAAAGTGTATGTTACCCGTCAAGCTGTGTCCCGTTGGGAAAACGGAGAAACAATACCCAATACAGAAACATTAAAGTCACTGTCAAAACTTTTTGATGTTTCTATCAACACACTTTTGGGTTCTCCACGACAGTTGATTTGTCAATGTTGCGGTATGCCTCTTGAGGACTGTAACATCAGCAAAGAGAAAGATGGTCTTTTCAATGAAGAATTTTGCAAATGGTGTTATTCCGATGGCAAATATACGTATGACAATATGGATGATTTGATTGAATTCTGTGCTGAACATATGGCAAACGAAAGTTTTACTTCTGAGCAGGTACGAGAGTATATGAAAGAGATGTTGCCAAAACTCAATTATTGGAAGCGTTACGCTGATATTGGCGGTGAAGAAAAATTGGATGAGTTTAAGAAGCAAATTATCAGCGAATTCAATGAATTGCATATTGAAGGAATGCCAAAGGTTAATGAACTTAATTCTATTGCGGGAAAAATTGTTAACCTTGAATATACACTTCCAAACGGGAATCAAATTAAATTTTTAGATGACGAAGTAACCTATTTGGGAAACCAACTTGAATGTGAATTTGGCGGAGATAGGTGCTTTGGTATTGTTGCAAACATGGATTTTCTTCTTGTGTGTACTTATGAAGAGGATGGGACAAATCCTGAGTTAGTAGTTTATAAGAAGAGATGAAAAATTCCTGTTCATCACAAATAACAGAATATTTTACAAGCATCTATCGGAAACCGGTAGGTGCTTTTTTCGTGACAAGTTCATAATTTTTAACACAATGTTTTCCGGCAAACAAAAGAGGGATGGATATATGTATAAAGGGTTTGAATTGAAAATATATGAATAATGGGTTGCGGTGTTATATAGAGAGTTAATGTAAATTAATTGTTTGTATAACTGCATTTAATAAAAATAACAAGAAAAACGCATAAAATGTGTTGAAAAACCACAAAATCAGTGGTAAAATTACCCTATAATATATTCTTTGATAGTTGGATTTATTGAACTATTCATTTTAGGGAGGAATTTTTATGAGAGCAAAAAGATTTATGAGCGTCATTCTGTCATTGTTGATAGTCTGTTCCTCTTTTGCAGGACTGACTGTTTTTGCGGATGAGACCGGCCCACACACTTACACAGTTATAGGTGATGCCACTTTCTTGAGTGACAAGTGGAATCCAAGAGCTACTGCTGACGACTTGGCACTTCAGTATGATGGAACATATAAAATCACTTATACAGGTGTTGCTAAGAGCGACTGTTACACAGTGAATGTTGTGGAAGATCATGCATGGGACAACTCATTCGGTAAGGCTTTAGGCGACGACGCAAACATTAAATTCTCTGTTCCGGAGGACGATTCAACAGTTGAAATCATCCTTACAATTCAGGGAACAAAGGAAAAGGAAATCGGTGGCGTTCTTACAACAGTAAACGATGGTTTTGTAGAAATCCTCGTTAACGGTGCAGCTGCTCCTGACAAGATTATTCCGGATATTACAGAGCACTATGTTGCAGGTATGGCCGGCCTTTGTAACGGCATTTCATGGAATGTGGCTGCTCCTGAAAACAAGATGATAGATATGGGCGACGGTTCTTACGAAATCACATTTACAGGTGTTCAGCCTACAAATGAAGATGTAAATGGTAGAGAACATTTTGATGAGGAAGGAAACCCTATATTACAACCTTATGAATTTAAGGTAACAACAAACGGCACTTGGGCCCCTGCTTACGGTTACGATGGAAAAATCCCTGATGGTGGCGCAAATGCTCAGCTCATGATTACAGAGTCTGATTCAACTGTTAAGATCGTACTTACATCAGATCTTTTTGTTGAGGCTTATATAAACGGTACTAAGGTTAGCCCAGATCCCGAAACAACTACTAACGGAGAGGGAAAGATAGATGGTACAACAGTTAATGGTGTTAACTGTAATATAGGAGATATTATTACTTATACTTATTATCTTAAAACACCGGGTAAATTCAATGATTTTCAAGGAACATTTGAGTATTCATCAGGCTTAAAAATTCGTGACTTAAAGTTTACTGATAAAAAGGGTATTATGACTAATATAAAGAATTCTGGGATCGCTTATTACAACGGAACAAGCTGTTGGGATCCCTATGACTTTACGACAAGTAAAGTGTTTTTTACCGCTGAGTTTGAGGTGATTGATGAAGGAGAACAAACAATCAAGAATAATATGTATATTATCTCCGGAGTAAACGGAATTGATTATTATTCTTATGGTGTCAATAATGGTTGTGTGGAAAAATTTGAGACCAAAGTTGTAAATGCACCAACTACATATGGTGGTGGTATTTATTTTCCTAAGAATGATATCCAAACAAATAGGTATTTTTTTAAATTCCCTGTTGATGAAGAAGATTTCAGTGGAAATGTTCATAATTGGAAGACCTTTTCTAACGCAACAGCTACATGTTTCTGGTGGGATGGAACAGATGCCTGTGAATCATGGCAGAAGTCATATCGGATGAAGACTACTGACCTTCCAAACATCTACTATATTGATGTTCCAACAAATGTTGGTACAATTATCTTCACCAACGGTATCTACGGTGGCGAAGCACCGGCAGAGGGTGAAGTATCAAGTCCAAATTGGGGTAAAAACTGCCAGACAGTTAATATCAATTCTGATTACTATGACCCTAGTGACAACCCTAACTATCCAGATGGGACAACAACTTTCAACAATATGATTTATGTTGTTGATGTTAACAATGTTTCATACAATGAGCATTCAAAGGCTCCAACATATGGTGGAGAGTGGAGATATCTTCATTCTGACGGCACTATAGATTACACACCTGGCACAATATATAAACCAAAGGAAATTAGTGTTACAACTGATAAAACTGAATTAACTCTTAAGACGGGTACTTCTACTTTTGTAAAAACAACTGTTAGGGGTGGCGATCTCGGTTACACAACTGAGTGGAAATCTGATAATCCTGATGTTGCCGATGTTGATCAAAACGGTGAGATAACTGCAAAGAATAAAGGTACTGCTACAATTACTGTCAGGGTGCAGAATCCTGGAAGTGAAACAGATGTGGCACAGGCAGAAATGATAGTTAATGTTGTAGATTTGTTATATGAAAAAATCACAGGCGAAACAGGAGATTGTACATGGACTTTTGACGAAGAAACAAACACCCTTACTATTTTGGGTAATGGTGAGATGGGGGATTATTATTGGTATGGTGAATGCCCATGGTTAGATTTTTGTGAAGATATTAAAAATATTGTCATAGAAAACGGTGTTACAAGTATTGGAGATAGGGCATTTTCACATTGCACAAGCTTAACAAGTGTAACAATAGGTGACAGTGTAACGAGCATTGGAATTAGTGCGTTTAATTGTTGCACAAGCTTAACCAGTGTGACAATTCCCGACAGCGTAACAAGCATTGATGATTGTGCATTTTCAGATTGCACAAGCTTAACCGGTGTAACAATTCCCGATAGCGTGACAAGCATTGGAACACGTGCATTTTATGATTGTGGAAATTTAATGGGGGTATATATTACTGACTTAAAATCCTGGTGCAATATATATTTTAGATATAGTGATAGCAATCCACTGTACTATGGAGGAAATCTGTATCTTAACGGCGAACTTGTGACTGATTTAGTGATTCCCTATGGTGTAACAAGCATTGGGGATGAGGTATTTAACGGTTGCACAAGCTTAACCAGTGTAACAATTCCCGATAGCGTGACAAGAATTGGAAATTATGCATTTTATGATTGTGAGAATTTAATGGGGGTATATATTACTGACTTAAAATCCTGGTGCAATATTAAATATGGTGATGATTATTCATATAGCAATTCACATGGTAATCCACTGTTCTATGCAGAAAATCTGTATCTTAATGGCAATCTTGTGACTGATTTAGTTATTCCCTATGGTGTAACAAGCATTAGGGATGAGGCATTTAACGGTTGTACAAGCTTAACCAGTGTGACAATTCCCGACAGTGTAACAAGTATTGGTTATGAAGCATTTTGCGATTGCACAGGATTAGCAAGTGTAACAATAGGCAATAGCGTAACAAACATTGGAAATGGTGCATTTAAGGGTTGTACAAGTTTAGAGAATATACTAATACCTGACAGTGTAGAAGGCATAGGTGAATATGCCTTCAACAGATGCACAAGCTTAACCAGTGTAACAATTCCCGATGGTGTAACAAGTATAGGGGGCTATGCTTTTAATAATTGTAGTAATCTTTCCAGTGTTTTAATGAGTAGCAACATTGAAAGTATCGGCGAAAGTGCTTTTGAAAACTGCATAAGTTTAAATGATGTTTATTATGGCAAGTCCAAAAACTATTGGAATAACATTAGAATAGGTAACTATAACACTTGTCTTACAGGTGCAACAATACACTATAATTGCCATGGATATAGTCAAGAAATATCAGTCACTCAGCAACAGTATAAATTGACATACGGTGCAAAACCATTCAACTTAAACGCAAAGGCGGAAACAGGACTTTCTTATGTAAGTGACAACACAAGTGTTGCAGAAGTTTCAGCAGACGGCACAGTTACAATCAATGGTGTAGGCAGTGCAACAATTACAATCACAGCAGAAGAAACAGCTAATTACAACTCAGCAACAGCAACAGTAGAAATTACTGTAAACAAAGTAGGTCAAGAGGTTAGTGTTGATAAGCAGGATTATAAATTAACTTATGGTTCAAAACCATTCAACCTCAACGCAAAGGCAGAAACAGCACTTTCTTATGTAAGTGACAACACAAGTGTTGCAGAGGTTTCAGCAGACGGCACAGTTACAATCAAGGGTGTAGGCAGTGCAACAATTACAATCACAGCAGAAGAAACAGCTAATTACAACT
>JBJEPA010000167.1:0-6000 GCA_051880995.1 Ruminococcus sp. | reverse complement strand
AAATCCAGTCCTAAAACCGGTGCAGGCGAATTAAAATAATAAATGTTACAATGGCGTTGTTTTAATACAATCACTTAAGAATTACCCAATTTGTAAAATATATGGATAAATTTCAAACAAAGCATAAAACAGCCTTATAACTTAAAATAATTGCAAATGCAATACATTTTAATAAATAAATAATTAATTATTTATATTATAATGTATTTAATTATAATTGTCAATAAACAGATAGCAGAAAATAAGTTTTACAAAAAACAAAAGGGAAAAGCCCCTATTCCCCTTTATATATAATATAAGAGGAATAGAGGACTTTGTTTAAAACATCATTCGTCAGAATTATCTGAAGTATCTGAATAATCAGAATCGGCAAACTTATCAATCAATTGTGGAAGTCCTTTTTTGACAAGTTCTTTCGTTGCACGATTAATGCACATCTCAATAATCTTGTCTTTCTGTGCATACACAATCTCCTTGACTGCCCTGCTGACGACATTTCTGATTTCACGGTTTATGACGCTATCAGCAAAATACGACCTTGACAATTCACGAGTTACCTGTTCTGTTAGTAATTCTTCATCAACTTTGATTTTAATATCCATTAATAACACTCCTTAATAGTTTTCATTTTCTTCTCTGAGGACATCTCTTAATGCCTCACGAGTTGCCTCGCTCCAAAGCATACCAACTTCATCAACATACTTTCTTTTACGGTATGCGATTTTCGACAACAATTCCTCGTTATCAAGAATTTCGGATTCTGCCTTAATTGAATACCCTTTGAATTCTTCCTTTGACATATTTGAGATGTAGTTCTTCACATCTTCAGTATCATAGAAATGCTCTTTTTCATAATAAGCATTTCTCAGTTCTTCGGAAGTCAATTCAAACTCATATTCTTTTCCTTCAATCTTTCTTTTAATTCTCATAAGATTTTCCTCTCTTTACTTTGATTTCATATTGCCCGGCAAGTATTTTAAACTCACTAAGCAAATCATTGTTTATATCTACCACACTGCCATCTTCATTAAAGACAAATGCTTCATCAACGAGGAATTTATAAAATTCTTCGTTTTTCCACTTGTTTTCCCTATCTTCTGCAACAAGATTATCATTGTCATAACGCAGGAAAACATCTTCTATTTTTAAGGTTCGTAAAACCTTATATAAAATTTCAGTTTCACAAGCATAAATTGAGTCCTTAAAAATAGTGTAGAACCCCTTGTCAAAAAAAGCCATATGTATTGATGTTTCACTAAGTCGTAAATTTACAAAGTCAGACGCATAGATTGTAATTGGGTCAGCATTTACATTAGTAAAAACAACCACGATAGTTTCGTCAGTTTTGTTTATAATAAGCCAACGAAAAACATCAACTACCTTAACTGTAATTTCTTCACTTTCAAAAACAATATCTTCAGTCATAACTTTACTCCTTATCACTTGTTTTTTTTCAAAGCCTCAATACACATTATTAAGGCTTTTTCGGTTGCAAGAATGTTCTCCATAGATTTTTCAGATTCATCTGTCACATCGGTATAGTACAATTTTTCGAGCAAAGACTGCAAGAAAAACAGTCTTTCTTCATCTGAAAATTCTCTTTCTACTGCGACTTTTTCAAAATCTTTGTCAAAGTCGCTATGAGAATACTCAAAGCGAAGTCCCTTGTCACAAGAATAAGCTACATACATATTTAAGTAGCCATAATACTCCTTGCTTGCAGGGAATGAAAACAATGCTGTTTCGTCTGCTGTGATTTTCACTTGTGCAGAAAGTATAGGTAAAATATTATCTGTTTCCAACCAAAAGTCCACCAACAAACAAGTTGTCTTATCGAATTTCAACTCTTCTTTTTCGAGAAGGTCTGAAATATCTACTCTTTTCCTTACAAGTTCATCAAGAATCAAGGTAATACCTTCTTCGCTACATCTCAAATCCAATATGGTCTGGAAATAATCATCTTGATACCAACCTTCCGGAAATTTCTCCGGCTCAGTTTCACTTGCTTTATGGTAAACGAAAATAAAATTATTTTTCGCCCCAAATAAGACATTATGCCTTAAAGCTAAATCAACCATCTTTACGGTATCTGAATACTCCATAACACCATTGGACTCTCTTATCTTATATTTCATATAATTACCTCGCTTTTTAAATTAATAATACTCTTTTTTTCTATTGACCTCTTTGTTGTCTTTAGTCAACATTTTGTAGAGAATATGATTTTTATAGTCGTATTTTTTTACTGTACCATCAAGGCAAACTTGATATACAGAAATTACGGTTTTTTCGTGCTTGCAGTCATTTATATAACGAACCAACTCTGATTCTGTGTCAGTTGAAACAAATTCAGAATCTTTCGTGTTGTAACATTCTACAAGCCACAAAAAACTGGTGTTTGGTACTTTTAACATTAGAATCACTCCTTATGCTTCTAATAACAACAGATTATCCTCAGTCACAGGTGCAAGATAATAACCTTGTTTTTTCATAACCTCGTTATAGGCATTTTCGCCCTGAAAACTGTCAACGACAGCCTTTTCTTCAGGTGACATATTGGAATATGACTTCTTTCCATAAGCAGGCGGTAGCCACCCTTTTTTCTGTCCGGCATAAATATTGAACCTGTCAATAAGTTCAGGACAGTTGAAGGTTATGTGTACAGTCCCCTTCTTGTAAAAGGTAACTGTGAAGAACTTACATTCTATGTTCTTCGTTACACCCAAATCAAAGTTATGTTCTATTCTAAACCAACTGTTGACTTCTATTGTCATACCACCATCAAGGAAATTTAAAATCCTCTCAATATCTTCAAGGACTTTCCTCGCCTCATATGCACGAGGCTTGTTGTCCCATTCGCTAAACACCCCACAACAAGGAAGAATAACCTTCTTCCCAATCTTATGAGCCTGATTAGTTTTCCAACCATTGTAGTAATGGATATTTTTGGAAAACTCAGGATAGTATGAATGAGCTTCTGTGAGTCTGTCAAACATCACGAGAATTTCGTCCTCTATTCCCTGCTTGATTCTTGAATTCATCTCTGCAACAAGTGTGCAAATATTGAATTCATTGAAATCATAGTCAGCGAGCTTATACACTTGCTGTCTATATTCATCTTGTAAGCTACTTGTTAGCTTACAGACGAATTTAGGGTTAGATAACAACACTTTCCAATATTTCAACCTGACATTATGAACATACTCATTCTCAGATACGCTTTCAGAATATGAACCACCATTGACATTTTTGAGGACAAGCATAGGCTTTTTATAGTCACCTGTAAAGTTATTCATTATATAAGGTGACAATGCCTTATATTGTCTTATCAACTCTAAACCTGACTTAATTTCAACAGTACACCTGTTGACAATTGCTTTGATGTAATCAGTCACTTCTAAGTCAGTAATTTCCTCATAACGCATTTCATCAATATGTTCAGCTTTTTGAAAGTGATTAAAAATATCACTTTCTTCCTGCACCTGAGGGATATTGACTGTGATTAAAGCAACATCTACATTTGCTTTTCTTTCAGCATTTGCAAAAGCGTTGTCAATGTACTCAATTTCAGCACTGTACTGGTTGAGCATTTCAAGGAGTTCTTGCCTTGTATGAGTGTATGGATTTCTTATCGTTTCTGCATTGAGAAGAGAAACAACCTGACCACCATTTTCTTGCATTTTTAACGCTTTCAAAAGGTGTTTATCCCCCTCCGAAAAAGGCGGGTTCATTATGATTAAATCATACCTTTTAAAGGCTTCATATGTTAAGAAATCATCATTAACAATATGAATTCCTTTGTCAAGAAAGGTCCGACTTTCATCATAGAGAATCCCATACTTTGTTTCTTCCTCAGAGGTAAGAGTGTTTTCATATACTCTTGTTTCAGAGTTCCAACATCTCTTTTTAGCTTCGAGGTTTCCCATTTCATCATCAATGGATTCTTCTCTTTCGTCCGAAAATTGGTACTTTAGAATTTGACGCAAATTGCTGTCAATTTCAATGCAATCTACATCAAACTTTTTGTATCGTTGGTGTTCCTTTCTTGCGATTTCTCGCAAGATGTTACCCTTGCCTGCTGACGGTTCAAGGATTGTTTCAACGCTATCCCAATTAACTTTGGAAAGCATTTTTTCAACAATGCTTTTAGGTGTGGGATAGAATTCGCTTGTTTCTCTATCCTCAACAATTTCCAATAAATTAAAAATTTTTTCACTCATTTTTATAACCTCTCTATCTTTTTATATAACTTGAAATGGAACTTTTGGCACTTCTATCATATCTATGTATGACAAAGCGTGTTCCCTGTCCTTAGCTTGAATTAATGGCACTAATTCATAAGTTACTTCATTCACACGGTAAATGTTCCACCAACCATCAATCTCTTGATTAATCTTAAATGTTGCACCGTGTCCGTAAATAGTTTCCATTGTATCAGCCTCTCTTTAGATATTTAATGTTTTTTAATTGCAAATAAGCTGTACTACATACCCTGAACCATACAGGATAAATAAAAAAATCAGCAATCCGATAGTGTTGCTGATAGTTTGAAAAATACGCTTATATTTGCGATATGTACTGTATTTCATTTTTTAACCTCTTTCATTTGTTTTTGATTTTTTTATTTTTTCACTTTTTTATTTTCTTACTTTTTAATGATAAAAAGGCAAGTAGCATTAAGCCACTTGCCCTCAGTTTGGGAAATATTTAATTAGAATGGCAAATCATCATCTAATGGCATTTCCAAAAAATCGTCCGTTGAAGGTGCAGTTGGTGTCTGTTGTGACATCTGCTGTGGATTCTGCTGTGGATTCTGCTGTGGTGGCAGATAACCCGAATTAGAATTACCCGAATTTGAATTATCTCTGCGTTCACCTGTGAAGGAAATACCGCTAACCATAACTTCTGTTATGTGGCGGTTAGTGCCGTCCTTAGCCTGATAAGTTCTTGTCTGTAATTCGCCTTCAATAGCAATCAAAGAGCCTTTGTGGAAATATCTTGAAATAAAGTCAGCATAATTTCTCCACGCAACGCAATTGATGAAATCCGTTTTGCGTTCTTCACCCTTTTTTGCATAGTTCCTCTCTACTGCGATAGAAAAAGAACAAACATTGTTGCCACTTGGAGTTGTCTTTAACTCAATGTCACTTGTCAATCTTCCCATAAGTATTACTCTGTTTAACATAATAAAAAATCCTTTCAAAATAAAATTTTAATAAATAATGATAAAATAACCTTAATTAACATTTCGAGCAAATCGGACAAATTGTCCGATTTTCCCTTGCATTCGTACAAACAATTTTTCTTAGTCTATCACCTCAATTATAAGAATTACAAAATTTCAAGTTTAGGTGAGTTTATTCCCAATCCCACTTTAAACAATATCCGTAATTAGTCCTTTCAAAGATGTAATCTTCATCATCTTCAAAATACTTCTTTAGAATGTTGTAATAAGCGTCTTTAATAGGGCTTTTTAACTCTCCTATTTTTTCTTTGTCTTGACTTAAAACCTCACTTTCTTGAATATATAAGTATTCTGTATTTGAGGCAACCTCTTGTGGAATTATATCTAACAAGATACCTAAATTGTTTTCCTTCCACTTTTCTACCTCAGATACAAGTTCTTTATCTACACTATCTACAGTAGTTTGAGTTGCTTGGGTAGTTTGGTTGGTAGTTTGTCCTTTAGGTGTTGCCTGCTGTGATTGCTGTGATTGAAATTGTTGCTGTTGTGTCTGTTGCGTCTGTTGTGCTTTTCTCGGCATTGAAAACAGGTTCAAGAATCCATTTGTTACTTTTAGCATAAAGTGATTGCCTTTTTCATCTACAACAGTTGTTGATGTAGATAAACTCCTAAACAATAATGCTAAAACACTTTTATACATTCCCAAACTTGTAATCTGAAATCTACCAACTCTCATTAATAGAAACTGGGTGATTTCTTTTTTTAACTCATTTTTATGAGCCTTCCAAATTGGCACATACAGTTTGGTTCTTGAA
>JBJEPA010000166.1:0-22030 GCA_051880995.1 Ruminococcus sp. | reverse complement strand
AATACCGACCTCCAAAAGTTGGATTTTTAGGTCTAACTTTTGGGGGTCGGGTCAGATGGCAGGGGGATAATTTATAACTTATTTGCTTATTACTTCTTGTCTGCGATAGCAGCCTGAGCAGCAGCAAGTCTTGCGATTGGAACTCTGAATGGTGAGCAGGATACATAGTCAAGACCAATCTTGTGGCAGAACTCAACAGATGTTGGGTCACCACCGTGTTCACCGCAGATACCGCAGTGCATTGTAGGTCTAACTTCCTTACCCATCTTAACAGCCATTTCCATAAGCTTGCCAACGCCTGTCTGGTCAAGCTTTGCAAATGGATCGTTCTCGTAAATCTTGTTGTCATAGTAAGCCTCAAGGAACTTACCTGCATCGTCTCTTGAGAAACCGAATGTCATCTGTGTAAGGTCATTAGTACCGAAGCAGAAGAATTCAGCCTCTGTTGCGATTTCGTCAGCTGTAAGAGCAGCTCTTGGAATTTCGATCATTGTACCAACTTCGTACTTAAGGTCAGAACCTGCAGCAGCAATTTCTGCGTCTGCTGTTTCAACAACAACCTTCTTAACGAACTTAAGTTCCTTAGTATCGCCAACAAGTGGAATCATAATTTCAGGAACGAGGTTCCAGTCAGGATGTGCAGCGGAAACCTTAAGAGCAGCACGGATAACTGCCTTTGTCTGCATCTTAGCAATTTCAGGATATGTTACTGCAAGACGACAACCACGGTGACCCATCATTGGGTTGAATTCGTGGAGGCTGTCGATGATAGCCTTGATGTCAGCAACTGACTTGCCCTGTGCCTTAGCAAGAGCCTCAATGTCAGCTTCCTCAGTAGGAACGAATTCGTGAAGTGGAGGATCGAGGAAACGAATTGTAACCGGGTTACCTTCAAGTGCCTCATAAAGAGCCTCAAAGTCGCTCTGCTGATATGGCATAATCTTGTCGAGAGCTACTTCTCTCTCCTCAACTGTATCTGCACAAATCATTTCTCTGAATGCAGCAATTCTTGATTCTTCAAAGAACATATGCTCTGTACGGCAAAGACCGATACCCTCTGCGCCAAGTTCTCTTGCTCTCTTAGCGTCCTCTGGTGTATCAGCGTTTGTTCTTACCTTAAGAGTTCTGTACTTGTCAGCCCAAGCCATAATTCTGCCGAACTCGCCTTCAACAGAAGCAGGAACTGTTGGGATAATACCGTCGTAAATGTTACCAGTTGAGCCGTCAAGGGAAATTGGGTCACCTTCGTGGAATTCCTTACCTGCAAGTGTGAATACCTTGTTGTCCTCGTCCATCTTGATTTCGGAGCAACCGGATACACAGCAAGTACCCATACCACGTGCAACAACAGCTGCGTGAGATGTCATACCGCCACGAACTGTGAGGATACCCTCAGCACTCTTCATACCTGTAATATCTTCTGGGGAAGTTTCAAGTCTAACAAGAACAACCTTTTCGCCCTTAGCAGCCCACTCAACAGCGTCGTCAGCTGTGAATACTACCTTACCGCAAGCAGCACCAGGAGAAGCTGGAAGAGCCTTACCGATTGGGGATGCAGCCTTAAGAGCAGCAGTGTCAAACTGTGGGTGAAGAAGTGTGTCAAGGTTTCTTGGGTCGATCATTGCAACTGCTTCTTCCTCAGTGATCATATTTTCGTCAACTAAGTCACAAGCAATCTTAAGAGCAGCCTTAGCTGTTCTCTTACCGTTTCTTGTCTGGAGCATATAGAGCTTCTTATCTTCGATAGTGAACTCCATATCCTGCATATCTCTGTAGTGGTTTTCAAGAGTTGCGCAGATGTCAACAAACTGATTGTAAACCTCCGGCATAACTTCCTGAAGCTTTGCGATTGGAGATGGTGTACGAACACCGGCAACAACGTCTTCGCCCTGTGCGTTCATAAGGAACTCACCCATAAGGTGCTTTTCGCCTGTTGCAGGGTCTCTTGTAAATGCAACACCTGTACCTGAAGTGTCGCCCATGTTACCGAATGCCATCATCTGAACGTTAACAGCTGTACCCCATGAGTAAGGAATATCGTTGTCTCTTCTGTAAACGTTTGCTCTTGGGTTGTCCCATGAACGGAAAACAGCCTCAATAGCGCCCATAAGCTGTTCCTTAGGATCAGTTGGGAAGTCAACGCCAATCTGCTTCTTGTATTCAGCCTTGAACTGCTCAGCAAGCTCAGCAAGGTCTTCAGCTGTAAGTTCAACGTCCTGTGTAACACCCTTCTTTTCCTTCATTTCGTCAATAAGAACCTCAAAGTACTTCTTACCAACTTCCATAACAACATCAGAATACATCTGAATGAATCTACGGTAGCAGTCCCAAGCCCAACGTGGGTTACCGGACTTCTTAGACATAACTTCAACAACGTCTTCGTTAAGACCAAGGTTGAGGATTGTGTCCATCATACCCGGCATAGATGCTCTAGCGCCGGAACGAACAGAAACGAGAAGTGGGTTTTCCTTGTCGCCGAACTTCTTGCCTGTGATTTCTTCCATCTTTGTGATGTATTCCATAATCTGTGCCTGGATATCATCATTAATCTTTCTGCCATCTTCATAGTACTGTGTACAAGCTTCTGTTGTGATTGTGAAGCCCTGTGGAACCGGAAGACCTAAGCCTGTCATTTCAGCCAGGTTAGCACCCTTACCACCGAGAAGATTACGCATGTCCTTGTTACCTTCTTTAAAAAGATATACATACTTGTGACTCATAGTTTGAATCCTCCTGAAAAAGTATAATAGTTGACCGCTAAGTGTACAAATCGCAGTAAATCGCAGTTTTACTTTGCAGACTTCCTTAGCCTAAAACACATTATATCAAAAAAATAAGAAAATAGCCACATTTTTCAAAAAATATTTCTTATAAAAAGTAGTGTTTTTTTTAATTGTATATTGTGTAATATGTTAAAATTATTTTTATTTTAGAATTTCCACTTGAAAATTTGCGGAATTGTGGGATAATGGATAGTGTCTTATTATGCGTCTGATGAAACAGAGGGTGCAAAAGAGGGGTGCATTTATGAATAATTGTGCTGTTATTTTGGCAGGCGGTGAAGGCAAAAGAATGAAGAGCGATCTTCCAAAGCCTTTGGTTCGTGTTCTGGACAAGCCTTTACTTCAGTGGGTTATTGAATCTGTTAAGAAAGCAGGCATTGATGACATCTGTGTTGTTAAGGGATACAAAAAGGAATGTATTGAGGACTTTGTAGCCACACTTCCGTATGATGTGGAAACTGTGTATCAAAGTGAACGACTTGGTACAGGCCACGCAGTAATGATGGCAAAGGATTTTCTTAAAAAGCACGACGGAAATGTTGTTATCCTTAACGGTGACGCTCCTTTTATGGATTTTGATACTGTTTCCAATGCATTAAAGCTTCACACCGAAACAGGCAGTGTTGCAACTGTGATTTCCGCAGAGGTAGAAGACCCTACAGGTTACGGAAGAATTATCCGTGACGAAGAGGGTAACTTCCTTAAAATTGTGGAGCAAAAGGACGGCACACCGGAGGAACTAAAGATAAGTGAAGTTAATTCCGGAGGCTTTTGGTTTAACTGCGAAAAGCTACTTTCTGTCCTTGGAGATATTAAGAGCAACAACAATGCAAAGGAATATTATCTTCCTGATGCACTTGCAATTCTTCTTGAGAAGGGCGAAAATGTAACTGCTTACACAGCCAAGAATTCAGATTCCGTACTTGGTGCTAACGACCCACAGCAGCTTGGGGAGCTGAATGAGCTTGCAAGGCGCAAGGGGTATAATACAGATTTATAAAACAGATATAAATTTTTGTTTAAAATTTTTATATAATAAAATAGGTAAGGGGATTAAAAAATGAATTTCAATGGTAAAGACATTAAGATTTTCTCCGGCTCATCCAACAAAGATGTAGCTCAGGGAATTGCCGGTTGCCTTGGACTTCCACTTGGAAAAAGCAACTGCTGTACTTTCTCCGATGGTGAAATCGCTGTTTCACTTAACGAGTCAGTAAGAGGTAGCGACTGCTATATTGTTCAGTCAACCTGCACACCGGTTAATGACAATCTTATGGAAATGCTGATTATGATTGACGCTATGAAGAGAGCTTCTGCCGGAAGAATTACTGCAGTTATGCCTTATTTCGGATATGCTCGTCAGGACAGAAAAGCTAAGGCAAGAGATCCAATCTCAGCAAAGCTTTGTGCAGATATTATCACTGCTGCAGGTGCTGACAGAATCCTTACAATGGACCTTCACGCCAACCAGATTCAGGGCTTCTTTAACATTCCTGTTGACCATCTTATCGGTGCACCAATCCTTGCATCACATATGAGAGAAAAGATGGGTACACACGCAGACGACTATGTAGTTGTTTCCCCTGACCTTGGTTCTGTTACAAGAGCAAGAAATTTTGCAGCTAAAATCGGCTGTGGTCTTGCTATCATTGATAAAAGACGTCAAAAGGCAAATGTTTCTGAGGTTATGAACATCATCGGTGACGCAAAGGGCAAGAGAGTTATCCTTGTTGACGATATGATTGACACAGCAGGTACACTTTGCAACGCTGCCGAGGCTATCATTGAAAAGGGCGGTGCTATTGATGTAACAGCTTGTGCAACACATGCTGTTCTTTCCGGCCCTGCTATTGACAGAATCCAGAAGAGCCCAATCAAAGAGGTTATCCTTCTTGATACTGTGCCTATTCCTGAGGATAAGATGCTTGATAAGTTTACAATTCTTCCTGTTGCTCCTGTTTTTGCAGAGGCTATCGAGAGAATTTATGCTGACAAGCCGGTTTCTCCAATCAACGCATAATTTTTGCGTCAGATAAATTTTTCACAATTAATCGGGGCACAGAAAATGTGCCCCTAATTTTTATGCAACAGGTGAGTTTATGTTTTCTAAAAAAAAGTTTTCTTCATCAGTTGAATATATGGTTGTCGGCCTTGGAAATCCCGATAAAAAGTACGAGAACACAAGGCACAATACAGGCTTTATCTGCCTTGATAAGGTTGCCGAAAAGTTCGGGGCAAATGTAAACCGCATCAAATTTAAGTCCCTTGTGGGGGAATGTACCATAGAAGGAAAGAAAGTTCTGATGATGAAACCCCAAACCTATATGAACAACAGCGGACAGGCTGTTGTGGAGGCAATGAATTTCTACAAAATTCCCGCCGAAAATGTGGTATTAATATTTGATGACATATCCCTTGATGTTGGCAAGATGAGAATTCGTCGAAAGGGCAGTGACGGTGGTCAGAACGGCGTAAAAAATATCATATATCTAAGTGGAAAGGATACATTCCCAAGGATAAAGGTGGGAATCGGCAAAAAGCCTCATCCCGACTACGACCTTGCCAAGTGGGTGCTGTCAAAATTTAGTAGTGATGAAATTAAACTCATTGACCAAATGGCTGATAACTGCTGTGAAGCATTGCCCTACATTTTAGACGGTAATGTTGACAAAGCGATGAATTTATTTAACTCCTAATGAACCACTAATTTTAATGCAGGTGAAAAATGGATTTCATATTTAATTCATTATCAGAATTAAAAGCTTACAAAAAGCTGGATTCATATACAGATATCAACGGTGCAGTTGCCGTAACGGGACTTAACACCGAATTTAAAGCTAATATTATAGGTACGCTCTGCCATTTTCATAATGTCAGGGCTTTTTGTGTTGCCTCGGATGAAAAGGAATCGCAGATCCTTTGCAACGACCTTTGCACCCTTGGAATAAGGGCGTGTGTCTATCCCCTTAGGGATATGAATTTTAGAGAGGTCAGCGGTATTTCCAGAGATTATGAGCATCAAAGGCTAAAGGTGCTTACAAAACTAACCCTTGGCGAATGTGATGTGGTAATCGGAACTATTGACGCACTTCTCCAATATACAATTCCAAAGGATGTGCTGGAAAAGGCAACTCTGAAAATTGAGGTAGGTCAGCAGATTTCCACAGAAAAGTGTGTTGACGCACTAACCCTCCTTGGTTACGAAAGAACAGATATGGTGGAGGGTACAGGTCAGTTTTCCGTCAGAGGAGGAATCCTTGACTTTTTTGTACCTGACAACGAATATCCTGTTCGTGTGGAATTCTGGGGAGATGAAATCGACTCCATAAACTACTTTGATATTGAGTCCCAAAGGCGTTTTGACAAGGTAGAAAAAATTATGCTTTCACCCTCAAATGAGCTTTTGGTGGAAGATAAGCATACCCTTGCACAAAAGATAATCAAAAAGGCAAATTCCCTTAGAAGTGAAAAAACTGCAAAGGCAAAGGAAATTCTTTACCGTGATGCAGAGGCAATAGAAAGCGGAGTGAACCTTACAAACCTTGATAAATATATCTCATTTATATATGACAAGCCGGAAACTGTCTTCGACTATTTTGATAAAAATGATTTTATTTTTATCAGCGAGCATACAAAGGTAGGAGAAAGGGTAAAGGGAGCAGAGTTTCAGTACAGAGAGGATATGACTGAGTTCTTTACCCAGGGCATTCTCTGCAAAGGTCTTGACAAATTCTCAATGAGCTACAAGGAGTTTATTGAGGAAATTAATCAAAGGCATACTGTATTTTTAGATAACTTTACCTCAGGTCATTTTGATTTGCCCTTAAGCGACATTGTAACCTTTAACATAAAACAGCTCCCCTTGTGGAACGGTGCTGTTTCTGTTCTATGTGAGGATTTACAGGACTTTTACAAGGAAAGAACAACTGTTGTTATTTTGGCAGGAACTGAAAAATCTGCAAAAAATCTTGCTATGGAGCTTGACGAAAAAGGTTTTAGAGCAAGATTTGTCAGCGACCTAAAGGTTGCCGAGCAGGGCAATATCTATGTTATGGCCGGGGCTTTGTCCGGAGGATTTGAGTTACTGCAAACCGACTTCCACCTTATAACTTACGGTCAATCGTTGGCAAAGCCAAAGAGAAAAGTAAAAAGCAAAAAACAAGGTCAGGAGATTTACTCCCTTGCAGAGCTTAGTAAGGGGGATTATGTTGTTCATTCCACCCACGGCATTGGTGTTTTCAGCGGTATTCACAAGCTTGATGTACAGGGTGTAAAAAAGGATTACATAAAAATCACCTATGCAAAGGGTGATGTCCTCTATGTTCCGGTAACCCAGCTTGATTTGGTGGCAAAGTATATCGGCCCGAGGGACAACAACCATGTAAAGTTGTCACGACTTGGTGGTGCAGATTGGCAAAAGACAAAGTCCAGGGTGCGAACAGCCGTTAAGGATATGGCAAAGGAGCTTTCCAAGTTATACACAGAGCGTATGCAGGCAAAGGGTTACGCATTTTCTCCCGACGGTGAATGGCAAAGGGATTTTGAGGCAAAGTTTATGTATGACGAAACCCCGGACCAGCTGAGATGTGCTGACGAAATCAAGGGGGATATGGAAAAACTTGCACCAATGGACAGACTTCTTTGCGGTGATGTTGGCTTTGGTAAAACCGAGGTTGCCCTCAGGGCAGCCTTTAAGTGTGTGTGCGACAGTAAGCAGTGCGCCATACTTTGTCCGACAACTATCCTTGCATGGCAACACTATCAGTCAATTCTCAGCAGATTTGACGGTTATCCCATAAGGATAGAGCTGTTGAGCCGATTCAGGACTCAAAAACAGCAAAAAGAGATAGTTGAAAAGCTAAAGCGAGGAGAAATTGATATTGTGGTTGGCACTCACAGACTTGTCCAAAAGGATGTAGTTTTCCACGATTTAGGTCTTGCTATAATTGACGAGGAACAAAGGTTTGGAGTTGCCCACAAGGAAAGGTTTAAGGAAGTATGCAAAAATGTGGATGTCCTTACCTTATCTGCTACACCAATTCCAAGAACTCTCAATATGGCAATGAGTGGTATTCGTGATATGTCTGTTTTGGAGGAGGCACCAACTAACCGCCAGCCTGTTCAGACCTATGTGCTTGAGTATGACCCTGCCGTTATCCACGAGGCTATTCGCAGGGAACTTCGCAGGGGCGGTCAGGTATTTTATCTGCACAACAATGTTGAGTCAATAAGTGCCAAAGCAGTTGCACTTTCAGAGGCAATTCCCGAGGCTAAAATAGCGGTGGGTCACGGAAAAATGTCAGAAAATGAGTTGTCTGACATATGGGCAAAGATGATTAATCAGGAAATCAATGTCCTTGTATGCACCACTATAATTGAAACAGGTGTTGACCTTCCCAATGCAAATACGCTGATAATTGAAAATGCAGAGAATATGGGACTTTCTCAGCTCCATCAGCTAAGGGGTAGAGTTGGCAGAAGTCCCAGAAGGGCATATGCCTACTTTACATTTAACCCTCACAAGGTTCTCTCAGATATAAGCCAGAAAAGGCTGAATGCCATCCGTGAGTTTACCGAATTTGGCAGTGGTTTTAAGATTGCTATGAGAGATTTGGAACTTCGTGGCGCCGGTAATATCTTAAGCGGTCAACAGCACGGTCATATGGAGGACGTTGGTTACGATATGTACCTTAAACTTCTTGACGAGGCTGTAAAAGAGGAAAAAGGTGAGAAAAAAACTTCCTCTATTAACGAGTGTACAGTTGATATTCAGATGGATGCTCATATTCCGGAAAGTTATATCGAAAGTTTGTCACTTCGACTTGACGCATACAAAAGAATTGCAGATATTAAAAGCAGTCAGGACTATGACGATGTGGTGGATGAGCTTTGTGACCGATACGGAGATATGCCGGAGGGTGTTATAGGGCTTTGTGATATTGCCCTGATACGCAACCGTGCAAACCATTACGGAATAAAGGAGATAAAGCAAAACGAAAACGCTGTGCTACTTTATTTTGACAACTTAAACAATCCGGAAATTTATGATTTGATAGGCAAAGCTAATGGAAAGGCAATACTTACCCCAAGTCAAAACCCGTATATAACCCTTAACTTTGGCAAGAAAGATAAAGCTCTTAATGCTTTAATAGAATTATTTAAGGAAGAATAAGTATATATTTCACTCTATAATAAGGGTTTTATGCATAAATTTTGATGTTTTTTACGATAAAAACCACGAATTTTTTAAATTTTCGTTATTTTTATGGACTTTTTGTGAAAGATAATGTATAATACATCTTATGTTATATTATCCTAAAGGCAGGTATAATGAAATGAAATTAAAGAACATAAAAAAAGTTATGGCAGGTACAGTTGCAGGAGCGCTGATTATTTCAGCAACAGCTTGTACCCCAATAAGCACAAAAGCTGAATGGGCTTACAAAGACGGCGACAACGAAAAAGCAATCGGCGTATATATCTACGCTTTGTACAATGCCTACAATCAGGCAAAGACATATGCCGAGGAGGCAGAGGGCTACAAAGAGAACGAAAACTTTTTAGACCTTAAGATTACAGATGACGACGGTAAAGAGGCTGTTGCATCAGACTGGATTAAGGAAAAGGCTGACCTTACTGTAAGACAGTCACTTTTCTTTGATAAGGCTCTTGACGAGAGAAATGCTACTGTTGACGAAGCTTCTTATGAGGAGCAGGCAACCCAGGACTGGGAGCTTGGCTATATGTACAGCTATTACAGCCAGATGGGTTACGGTACAACTCCTGAGCAGGAGATTCTTGAACCATATGGTATTTCAGAAGATAGCTACTGTGAACTCCAGTATATAACATCAGGCAAACAGCAAAAACTTTTTGACCTTCTCTATGATGAGGGCGGAGAAAAGGAAGTTTCTGACAAAGAGCTTAAGGAATACTTTGATAATAACTACACTTATTACACATACTTCACAATTCCTCTCTATGAGCAGACAACTGATGATGCAGGTGAGCAGACAACAAATGCTTACAGCTCAAAGAAGCAGAAGAGCCTTACAAACCAGGCTGACAGCTATGTAAAGGCAATTAACGGCGGAAGCTCAATAGACGACCAGTGCGAAAAGTACCTTAAGGCTACAAAGAGCGACGCAAAGGTTTCTGACACAGTTCAGGAGGGTTGTGAACTCCTTGACAAGGATAACCTTGAATCATCAACAATCGGCGAAGAGGTTGCAAAAGAACTTGTTGATATGAAGAACGGCGAGGCAAAGACTGTTACTGTTGGTGAAGATGATTCCAAGACTTTGTATGTTGTTCAGAAACTTAATGCAAAGGATGGAGAAAAGGAATACCTTACAAAGGATGATTCCACAAGAAAGAGCGTTCTTCAGTATATGAAGAGGGATGAATTCAGCGATTATGTGGATGAAGAGGCAAAGGCACTTAAGTGCGAGGTTAACACTTCTGTAATTGACAAATACGACCCTGATATGTTCTGGGAAGAGCCAGAGGAAACTTCAACTACCGAATCAGCAGAATAAGCTTTTAAAGAGTAATTGCAGATAAGGAGCCCCCTTATGCTAAAGAAATGTAAAAGATTGTTATGTATATTGGGAGTAACAGGGGTTGCAATGATGCTTTTGGTTGTGTCCTCGTTAATGGTTTCGGCAGAGGATATTACGGACCCACCTGTTGAAGAGATTGTAACTGACCCACCTGTTGTTTATACCACAGCAGCACCTGTTTATACACAGGCACCTGAGCCTGTTTATACAACAGCAGCACCTGTTTACACTCAGGCACCGGAAACTGTATATACAGATCCGCCTGTCTATACTCAGGCACCTGAGGAACCCGTTTATCAAGACAATGAATACAATAACTATAACGACTATAATAATGTAGAAAGTTATAGTTTTTACCAAGAACCTGTAACCGAATATGAAAATCAAGAGGAATACTATGATTCTGAATCCACTAGTCCAACGGACAACACTTCTTCTCTTTACAACAGCGAAAGGGAAATTGATGATACAGAATTAAGTAAGAGTAACTGGAAGAAGATTGCCGAAGAACTGGCCAAGACCCAGGAAAATGACGATGAAGATTCCAGTCCGTTTGACCACATCAAGAACAGCGATAAGGCAACAGGTCTTGAGGCTTTCTTTAATAACCTTAACTGGGTTATGACAGCAGCAATCATTTGCTTTGTTCTTGCTGTTGTGTGCATAGTTCTCTTTATTGTATTTACGGTGAAAAAGAAGAAGGGTTATGTTCCAAAGAAGAGCAAAAAGGCTAAGGTAAGTCAAAAGCCATCTTCTAAGTATAATCACGCTTCCGCCCATACTGATGATGAGGGATATTATGTTCCAAGCTCACGCAGGAGCAATAGTGATTATGGGGATGATTTTGACGACTCCGGACAAGAAAAGGCTGTGAAAAAACGAGCCAAGCAGGATACTGCAGAAATTATCATTCCAAATAAATACAGAAAATAAAAAAGAGGCTTTCGCATAAAATTTGCGAAAGCCTTTTTTGTGTCTGATTTAATTTTGTATAATATAGTATCAGTTTATGTACCGTACTTTTCCTTTAACTGTGCCTCATAAATCTCTTTAAAAATTACCTTTCTGGTTACAATGCCCACAAAGACATCTCTATCGTCTGTTACGGGAACAAAGTTTTGGTCAAGGCTCTTTATAAGCAATTTGTCAATATTTGCTGTGATTTTTACTGCATCGTAGTAACCGTCCCTTAGAATGTTCCTAACCTTAACCTTTTTAAGGTCAGCCTTTGGGTTATCCATCAGATAGTATAGGAAATCACCCTCGGTCACAGTGCCACGGTAAAGTCCTTCGGAATTAATAACAGGTACAGCATGGTATGAACTTTCTCTGAATACCGAAAGGGCAAATTCAAGAGAATCCTTGCTGTGTAGATACACAATGTTTGCCTTTGGTATTAGTAGTGATGGTATATTCATTTTTGCCTCCAATCATATCAATTATACCATAGTTTATTTAAAAATAGAATGGGTTATCATAAATATTTTCTTTGTGATTGATTTTAATACTTGTAAGTGATATAATTTTGAAAACGAGGTGAATATATTGAAAAGGCTAAGTGCAACTAAAATTTTTGCTATTGTATATTTTCTCATAATTATCCTTGGGGGTACTTTGCTTTCATTGCCAATTGCGTCCAGAACAGGGAGTGCCACCAATTTTTTAGACGCCTGTTTTACATCTACCTCTGCAACCTGTGTAACAGGTCTTGCTGTTTTTAATACTTATGAATACTGGAGCCTTTTTGGGCAGATTGTTATTTTGTGCTTAATACAAATCGGCGGAGTTGGTTTTATGACATTTGCCGTCACCATGGCAACTGTGCTTAGAAAAAAACTCAGCGTAACCAACAGAACCCTTATGCAACAGTCGGTGTCTGCACCGACAATCGGTGATATTGTTCCACTTACAAAAGTAATTGTGTTTGGCACACTTGCCTTTGAGGCATTAGGTGCTTTGGCATATAGCTTTTTTTATGTTCCGCTCCTTGGTTTCTTAAAGGGGATTTATTTCAGCATTTTTCACTCTGTATCGGCTTTCTGTAATGCCGGATTTGACCTTATGGGAATAACAGGGGAGGAATCTCTGATTTCTGTACAGGGAAATGTATATTTTAATATAGTTACAATGCTCCTTATAATCATAGGCGGTTTGGGATTTTTCGTATGGGTGGATTTGTGGCAGAGCAAATTCAGATTTAAGCTTATGCGCCTGCACACCAAAATTGTTGTGACTGTTTCACTATTTCTTGTTCTGTTTGGTGCAGTGTTTATCTTTCTCCTTGAAACAAAAGCTTTTGAGGGAATGAGTTTTGGCAAAAAGGTACTTGTATCTTTGTTTCAGTCCGTAACCACAAGGACGGCCGGATTTGAATCGGTGAATATTGCGGATATGACCCAGGCCTCACAACTGATTATAATTTTGCTCATGCTTGTGGGTGGCTCCCCAGGCTCTACCGCCGGTGGATTCAAGACAACCACTTTGGGAATTTTGTTCTTCAACTTAATTGGTACAGTGAGGAAGAAAACAGATGTTGAGTGCTTTGGCAGAAGCATTGCAGCGCCTGTGGTTAAGACCGTCTTGACAATATTTGTAATTTATGTAATACTGACAACTGGAAGTGCCATTGCAATTTCTAGAATAGAAAACATCCCTGTGCTTTCGGCAATGTTTGAGTCCTCCTCGGCATTGGCAACGGTAGGACTTTCCCTTGATTTGACCTCAAGCTTAGGGATTGCAAGCAAGCTAATCCTTATGGGTCTTATGTATGCAGGGCGTGTTGGTCCTCTAACGATTTTTATGGCATTCTCGCCGGACAAGTTTTCTAATGTTTCAAGACTTCCAAATGAAGAAGTAAGAGTAGGATGATTTTGGTAAGAGGTAACAGTGAATAGGGAATAAGTATAGTGAACAGGTAATAAGTATATTGTATTTTTTTCACTTTTGTATCTTAAAAGGAACGAGTATATTATGAAAGACGTTTTAATTATTGGTTTAGGCAGATTTGGTCGGCATATGGCTGCAAAGTTCATTGAAGAAGGAAATGATGTTCTTGCCATAGATTCCTCTAAGGAGAGAGCAGAGAATGCCTTGCCATTTGTAAGAAACATTCAGATAGGCGACTCAACCCAGGAACAGTTTATAGAATCCTTGGGTGTGGAAAATTTTGATATTTGCGTTGTAGCTATCGGAGACAATTTTCAGCAGGCTTTGGAAACTGTGGTTTTGCTAAAGGACTATGGTGCAAAGTTTATCCTTGCAAGGGCAACAAGACAGGTGCATAAAAAGCTTTTACTTAGAAACGGTGCCGACCATGTTGTATATGGCGAAAGAGAATTAGCAGAAAAGCTTGCTATAAAGTACGGTGCAAAAAATGTTTTTGATTACATTGAGCTTACACCTGAATATAGTATTTATGAGGTTCTTACCCCAAAGTCATGGGTGGGAAAGACAATCGTAGGTATGGATGTTCGCAACAAGCACAAGGTTTCAATTTTGGCAGTAAAGGAAAACGATGTACTTTATCCTATGCCATCCCCTGACCATGTGTTTAAAAAGGAAGAAAACCTGCTTATGATGGGTAAAAACGAGGATATAGATTTAATAATAAAGAAAAATTGATATAGAAGAACTGACGAAAGGGTATGGTATAGTGGTTAAGTTGTACTTGGCAATTCCATGCTATAATGAAGAAGAAGTGCTTTTTGACACAACGGAAAAGCTGACAAAAAAGTACGACCAGCTTATAGCTGATGGAAAAATCACTGACGACAGCAAAATTGTTTATATTGATGACGGCAGTAAAGATAAAACATGGGAGATAATTTCAGGTCTTTACAAAACAAACACATATGTAAACGGAATTAAAATGAGCCGAAACAGAGGACATCAAAACGCCCTTTTGGGTGGTCTTATGACTATAAAAGATGATTGCGATTGCGTAATCTCCATTGATGCCGATTTGCAGGACGATATAAATGCCTTTGACAAAATGCTTGAGGACTTTGAAAACGGCTGTGAAATTGTTTATGGTGTCCGCAGTAAAAGGGAGACCGACACAGCATTTAAGAGGATGACAGCCCAGGGCTTTTACAAAATTCTGTCTGCACTTGGAGCAGAGGTTGTTTATAACCATGCAGATTTCCGCCTTATGAGCAGTAGAGCCTTAAATGCACTTGCAAATTTTAAAGAGGTAAATCTGTTTTTAAGAGGTCTTGTTCCTCTTGTTGGTTATAAATCATCAGTGGTTGAATACGAGAGAAGTGAGCGCCTTGCAGGGGAAAGCAAATATCCTCTAAAGAAAATGCTTGGCCTTGCCTGGGATGGCGTTACAAGCCTTTCTATGAAGCCAATCAGAATGATTACAGTCCTTGGTGTTGTAGTATTTTGCATAAGCATAATTATGCTGATATACAGTGTGGTTATGTGGGCAATCGGCAACACGGTTTCCGGCTGGACTTCAATGACGGTTTCAATCTGGGCAATCGGCGGTCTGCAACTACTTGCAATCGGTGTTGTTGGTGAATATATAGGAAAAATTTATATGGAAACTAAAAACAGACCAAGATTTATAGTTGAAGAACGATTAAAATAGTGTTATAATATAATAGTTGATATATTTATTAAACCTTTGAAGTGGAAGTAAAACGGCATAAGTCCTTTAGCGAGCAGGTTATGGTGGAAGTCCTGCGGTTACTGTGCCGACAAATGGACCACTGAGGGAGAGGGGAACGCTAATATCACTTTAGCTTGATGTTAGCAAATATCCAATCCGTATTCCTGCGTTAAAGGATAGAGGGAGCAGTTTTTTTCTGCTTTGAACTTGGGTGGTACCACGATAATTCGTCCCATACGCTTTTGCGTATGGGGCTTTATTTTTGGGTGATAAAATGGAAAATTATACGATTAGCCTACCATCTTATTCCATAGGAAAAGATGTGTACGAAAAAATTGAAAAGATTTGTTCCCCTTACGGAACAAGGGCGGTTGTAATTGGCGGTCACAAGGCTATAGCTTCTGCAAAGGAAAGTCTTTTGTCTGCTGTTAAGGACAGCAGTATTGAAATAATTGATTTTTTATGGTATGGGGGAGAGGCCTCTTACGAAAATGTTCAGGTGCTAATGAACACAGATACAGTAAAGTCAGCAGATATGTTGTTTGCTGTTGGAGGAGGAAAAGTTCTTGATACAGTAAAATGCCTTGGAATTAAGGCATCAAAGCCTGTGTTTACATTCCCTACAATAGCCAGCAACTGTTCGCCTGTTACCTGTGTATCAATTATGTACACTAAAGAGGGTGTTTTCAAAGAGCCTTTCTTTTTTGAAAAGCCACCTGTTCACGCCTTTATCAATACTGATATTATGGCTAATGCTCCATATAAATATATGTGGGCAGGTATGGGTGACACATACGCAAAATATTTTGAAAGCACAATTTCTTCCCGAGGGGAGGACACCCTTGTCCACTACCACAGATTGGGTGTTGTAATAAGCAGTATGTGCCTTGAACCTATTTTAAAATATGGTGCAAAGGCTCTTGAGGATAACAAAAAGGGTGTTGCATCCTACGAATTTGAACAGACTGTTCTTTCTATTGCAATCACAACAGGCGTTGCCTCAATTTTCCTTACAGCTGAGCATATTATAGACTACAACACAGGGCTTGCTCACGGTATTTTCTACGGACTTACATCATTCCCTCACATAGAAGAAAATCACCTACACGGTGAGGTTGTGGGGTTTGGTGTTCTTGTTCTGCTCCTTGTAGATAGTCAGTACGAAATGTTTAAAAAGATGTACGACTTTAACGTGAGTGTAGGCTTGCCTGTTTCTGTTGAGGAGCTTGAACTGACAGACGAGGATATGCCAACGGTTATCAGTAAGGCTGTAAAAATGCCTGACACAGACCACAATCCATATGAGATTAATGAAGAGATGCTTAAATCGGCTTTTGAAAAATTGTCGGTTTACAATAAAACAAAGGAAATAATGAATTAATCAATATTTCCAAAAAAGTCTTGAGGAGGACTAAAAAATGAAAAAAATTATAGCAATTATTATGTCAGCCCTGATGATGGCTGTTGCTTTTGCAGGATGCGGAAGTTCAGATTCATCATCAGATTCAAACACAAAAAAAGTAGCCATTATTCAGCAGGTTGAAAACGGTGCATTTAACGATATGCGTCAGGGTATTATTGACCAGCTTAAGGAAAAGGGTTACATTTCCGGCGAAGATGATGTTGACTACCAGTGCGCAGACGGTGACGAAACAAACCTTAATACAATTTGTCAGTCTGTTGCCAACGGTGACTACGATGCCGCCTTTACTATTGCAACACCTGCAACTCAGGGTATGGTAAACCAGGAGTCTGAAATTCCTGTGTTCTTCTGTGCAGTTTCTGCTCCTGTTCCTGCCGGTGTGCTTAGCAGTATGGATAAGCCTGACCTTAACGCAACAGGTACTTCAAACGCAATCCCTGTTGACGAAATTTTTGGTCTTGCAAAAACTATGACACCGGATGTAAAGAATTTTGGACTTCTCTATTCTTCAAAAACAGATTCCGCTGTAAACACAGTTGAGCAGGCTAAAAAGTACCTTGACCAGGAAAAGATTTCCTACACAGAGGGTGCAGTTGTTGAGGATAGCGAAATCACCACAACTGTTGAAAGCCTTTGCAAAAAGTGCGACGCAATCTTTATTCCAAACGATGCTGTTATGCAGGCAGCTATGGGAACAATTACAGAAATTGCAAGGGATAACAAAACTCCTGTTTACGGTTCATCTGCAACAATGGTTGACTCAGGATGCCTTGCAACAAAGGCTATTGACGACATCGGCATTGGAAAAAAGACAGCTGATATGGCAATAGAGTACTTTGAGGGCAAGAGTGTAGAGGAAATCCCTGCTATCGTTGTTCCATATGACTATGTCACAGTAAACACAGACGATGCCAAGGCAATCGGCGTTGACCTTGATAAAATCGACTTTGGCACAGAAGAAGTTAAGCAGGTTGCTGACGCTGAGCAATAATAACAATAATTTGAGAGTCAACAAAAAATAAATTCTAAGGGGTTTTGTATGAGCCTTAATGTTATATACGGAGGTCTGGAGCTTGGTTTCATCTACGGAATTATGGCTCTTGGACTTTACATATCCTTCAAAATTATGAATATTCCCGACCTTACCACAGACGGTAGCTTTACCCTGGGTCTGGCGGTTTCCGCTGTTACAGCTAACCATAATCACACTTGGCTTGGCATACTTTTTGCATTTCTTGCCGGGGGATGTGCCGGACTTGTTACGGGATTTTTACAGACTAAAATGAGAATTCACCCTGTTCTTGCAGGTATCATATCTATGTGTGGTCTTTACAGCATAAACCTTATGATTCTCGGTTCACCAAACTTAAATGTGCAAAGGCAGAACAGACTGTTCACCTCTGTGGATAACTTCCTGAGAAGTGCAGGACTTGATTTCTTTGGTAGGCACAGTGCAAAGCTTATTGTGTCCTTTATTGCTGTTGCTGTTTGTGTTGCAATTATGGTGTGGTTCTTCCGCACTCACTTTGGTCTTTGCCTTAGAGCAACAGGCAACAACGAAGATATGGTAAGGGCATCATCAATCAATGTTGATGTGAGCAAAATGGTTGCACTTATGCTTGCCAACGGTCTTATTGCCCTTAGCGGTGGACTTATTGCTCAGTATCAGGGATATGCAGACATTTCCTCCGGTAACGGAATACTTGTTGTGGGACTTGCCTCTGTAATTATCGGCGAGGCTATTTTCGGCAAGAGGAGCGTCACTTTAGGACTGATTTCTGCTTTGGCAGGCTCTGTGCTGTACCGCTTTATCATCACATGGGTAATAAACTCCGGAATATTCACAGCGCAGGTAATAAGGCTTATAACAGCTCTCATAGTAGCATTTGCCCTTTCTATACCGGCATTTAAGTACTACATAACAAGATTCAAGATTAAACACGGAGGTGACAAAAATGCTTAAGGTGAATAATGTTACCAAGGTGTTTTCTAAGGGAACAGTAAATGAGCATACCGCCCTTAACAACCTTTCTTTGGAGTTAAAGGACGGAGATTTTGTCACCATTGTGGGTAGTAACGGTGCAGGAAAAAGTACTCTGTTCAACGCAATATGCGGTACATTCTGGTGTGACAAGGGTAGTATTGTCCTTGACAATAAGGATATAACCTACCTTAAGGAACACAAAAGAGCCAAGGACATCGGCAGAGTTTTTCAGGATACAATGAAGGGTACTGCCCCTGATATGACAATCGAAGAAAACCTTGCCCTTGCCTACAGCAAAGGCAGAACAAGGGTTTTCCAGTCCGCAGTAAACGAGAAAATGAGAAAGTTCTTTAGGGAACAACTTGCAAGATACGATATGGGTCTTGAGGACAGGCTGAAAAATAAGGTTGGACTTCTTTCCGGTGGTCAGCGACAGGTTGTCACATTGCTTATGTGTACCCTTGCTGTGCCAAAGCTGTTGCTCCTTGATGAGCACACTGCGGCACTTGACCCTGCTACTGCAAAAAAGGTTATGGAGATTACAAAACAGATTGTAAGCGAAAACAACATAACCACAATGATGATTACCCACAACATCAGCCAGGCTCTCACAACAGGCAACAGAACCATTATGATGGACAGTGGAGAGATAATTCTTGATATCCCTGCTGAAGAAAGGGTAAATATGACCAAGGAGGACCTTCTTAATATGTACAGTATGAAGAAGAGCCGGGACCTTGACAACGACAGAATTTTATTTTCATAAGACTTTCTTAATTTTTTAATATTATTTAAAAACAATACCCCGCAAGTCGGTTAAAAACCGACTTACGGGGTTCTTTTGTTTAAAATTTCAGTCCTTTATTTTCACATTTGCCGCCTCTTTAATGAAGAGCTGTGTTCCGGGATTTCTCATTGTTCTGTTCCACGCCATAATGTAGGAAATTGTGGTGTCTATTCCGTTTATTCTGTGTATGTCAAACTGACCGTTTTGCATTGAACGACAAAGAGTTGTAGGCAAAATTGAAAAGCCTATTCCTGCCGACACAGCGGTTATTACCGAGCGAATATTGTCATACCTGTTTACAATTTTCGGGATAATATTGTAGGTTCTGAAAAGGTCAAGAATTTCCATATACAGTATTGGGCTTTCACCCTCGGACAGAAGAACAACGCCTTCGTTATGAAGGCAGTCAAAGTCTATTCCTCCCCCGGGAATAAGACCTTTTCGACAGATTATGGACATACTGTCATCAAAGGCATCAAGATGCTCTACATCAATAGAGTCCGGCATCATATCCCTAAGCATAAACACAATATCGTATTCATTATTTTCAAGGGCAAGTATCTCTTCACTTGGCTCAATTTTTCTAATGTCAACTGTGATATCAGGGTACTTCTTTACAAATTCGCTAAGGTATTGGGAGATAAGAGGACCACAGGTTTCGTCATAGCCTATGGTGATTTTTCCGTCTATTCCACGCTGGAGCTTGTCTATGATAAATGTTGCGGAGTTGAGGTTTTCCATTATCTCCATTGCGTAGGGGAGCAGAGCCTTGCCCTCGGCGGTAAGCATAACATTCCTTTTTGTTCTTGTAAAAAGGTTTGCCCCAAACTCCTTTTCCATTTCAATAATTCCCCTGGAAACTGTGCTTTGAGATACAAAGTTTTGTCTTGCCGCTTCGGAAAAGTTTAGGGTTTGTGCCACGCTGACAAAATATTTGATAATGTTTATATCCATAGTGTCCTCCTTTTTTTACACTGTCATTCTTCATTACTCGGCCTGACATTCCGAGCCACCACTATGTCATTCCGAGCTTGTCGAGGAATCCCCCTCCTCTACCACTTATTTTGTCAGGGAAATCATACTTTTCTGTAACCTGATAGTGTGGATTAAGGCACTACTGCTATCCTTTCAGATTCCTCGGTCGCTACGCTCCCTCGGAATGACAGGGGGGAGCGGACTTTCTATATATTACTTTACCACACCTTGTTAAAATATAATTCTAAAAGAGAATAATCCGCAATATTAATGCATTTTATACATTAAGTAATGTTAAAAATGGATATTCAGCATTATGTGGGTTGTTGCTAAATATTTTTTACTTTGATATAATTCTATTGTAAGCTAAGTTAAATATTATTTTTTGCTTTCAGTCAAGGCAGACGTGTTTTGACTATTTATGTAAACTGAAAGGACTTTCAAAATGAAAAAAATTGTAATTACGGGTATGGGTGCAATTACGCCCATTGGCATCGGCGTGGAAGAATACTGGAAAAATCTTCTAAGCGGAAAAAGCGGTATCGATAAAATTACCTCTTTTGACCCATCAGAACTTGCTGTGCAGTTTGCAGGAGAAATCAGAAATCTGAACCCTGCCGACTATATTCCAAAACAGATTTTGCGCCAGACAGACCCATTTATGCAGTATGCTTATATTGCAGCAGAAGAAGCCCTTAATATGAGTGGTGTAGAAATTGAGCCCACAAGGACAGGTATTGTTATGGGTACTGCCCTTAACGGTATTGCCACCACAGCATATACTCAGGAGGCACTTACAGGTGCCGCCCACAAAAAGGTTGGACCAAGGTTTATCCCCAAAATTCTGGGTAACATTGCCGCAACTCATATTGCTATTATGCACAACATTCAAGGCCCGTCATTTACAATTAATACAGCCTGTTCATCAGGAGGTGACGCAATTTACACAGCCGCTATGCTTATGCAGGCAGGAAAAGCTGATGTAATGGTTGCTGTGGGTGCCGAAAGTGTGCTTTGCCCAATCGTTATTTATTCCCTTGCAAATGCCAAGGCTTTGTCAAGAAATAACGAAAATGCACAGACAGCCTCCCGTCCTTTTGACGCAACAAGAGATGGTTTTGTAATTGGCGAAGGCGGTGGATGTCTTGTTCTTGAAACAGAGGAACACGCCCTTGCAAGAGGTGCAAACATCATATGTGAGCTTATGGGATGCGGAAACACAAGCGACGCTCACCATATCACTGCTCCTCACCCACAGGGTGACGGTGCTATTCGTGCAATGCAGTGCGCTATTGAAGAGGCAGGCATTTCACCTGATGAGATTGGATATATCAACGCCCACGGAACAGCTACCCACAAGGGCGATATTGTTGAGGGTATTGCCATTAACTCTGTATTTGGCGACCACAAACCATATGTGTCCTCCACAAAGGGCGCAACAGGTCATATGATGGGTGCCGGCGGAGTTACAGAGTGCATTACCTGTATCAAGGCTGTAACAGAGGGTGTTATCCCACATACACTTAACCTTAATCAAGTTGACGAGGAGATTGATTTGAATCTGGTAATGGGCGAACCGCTTAAGACAAATGTGGATTACGCAATGAGCAATTCCCTTGGCTTTGGCGGACAAAACAGCAGTGTTATTGTTGGTAAATATAAAAAATAATTTTTATATCCTCTGTTAATGAGGATATAAACAAGTTTTGTATAGTAAATGAATTTGGAGTTTCTCCCCATAATAAAATGGTAATGAATACACCCGCTGGAGAATTTCAATAATAAATATAAAGGATGATTGCTATGGGTTACACTTATGATATTGAAATGTTTAAGGACACATTTGAACACGAATTTACATGGCTTAACGGTTTTATGAGAAATGTCCGTCGCTTTGGCTT
>JBJEPA010000165.1:0-6193 GCA_051880995.1 Ruminococcus sp. | reverse complement strand
ATTACACCCGAAATAATGGTATAATTTTTGTATATAGGCAATCATCGAAAGGTAAAAAAGATATGAAATACAACAAAAAACTCTTTAAAGGGATTTTATCAATACTAACTGTTGTTTCCATATTGTTTTTATGCGCCTGTGGAGGCGAAGAGGAATACATCACCTCCTACTCCACAGATTCATCAGAAACAGTAGGCACAAATAAGGTAACAATCTACACCTATGTTGACCGTGACAACGAGGATATGCACTACGACAATGACACTATGTTTTACTATCCTCTGCTGGATATGGCGCATATGTACAACGGCTACTGTATGCTAAACGGAGAGGGCGAGAATTCTGTTACCGTTGTAAAGTTTGATTCAAGGGACAGAATGATTCAGCAGATGTCCACCGAGATAATGGCAGGTGGCGGTCCGGATATTATCGTACTTGACAACGAGCTTCCAATATCAAAGCTCATTGACCAGGGTGCTTTTGTGGATATGAACACCTTTATTGAAAATGACAAGTCGGAAAAAGCCCTCGATATGAAAAACTACAATCAAAGCCTGATGGACACCGGGGTATATAACGGCAAAAGATATATGATGCCAATGCTGTACAGACCTGACATCTTTATAACAAACACCTCACTTATGGAGGAATACGGCATTGACAAAACTACAAAGCCCACCTACAAAACCATAGGTGATGTTTTTGAAAAGCTACAAAACAGTGAAAAAAATGTCAGCCTTTTGGAGGGCTACCAAAGCTCCAAGGAAATTTTGCTCCAGTACATCAATGACAACATTGACAAGGAAAAGCTGACAACCTCCTTTGACACTAAGAACTTCAAGGAAACTGTTGAAATACTTAAAAAGCTTATAACAAAGGATATGAAGGGTGAAGATACCGAACATTCCGTTGACGACAACACCTGCCTTTTTTCAAAGGGTTCCTTTAATACCGAAAGCGGAATTTACACCCCCATAAACTACGCACTGTACAATATGCAGGGAATTAGCACAGACACATTTATGAGTTATGACCTTGACCAAGTTACCCTTGAGGAATACGAAAACGAATTTTTTTCCTCCGAGGAGTTTGACCCCTTAAACGGCTGGGAGGATAATCAGAAATTATTTGACGACTATGTTTACGAAAAAGAACGGGATAACTTTGAAAACTACATTGCAAATTCTGTGCAAACCACATTTATTGACGGAATTACAGAAAACAAGGATATTTCAAGGGGTATTGTTACCTGTGGCTTTATGATTAATGCCAACTCTGACAAACAGGAAAAGGCTTACAAATTCATAAAGTATTCCCTTGGGGAAAGAATGCAAAGGTTTATCTCCTATGATACAACCTACGGCGAAACCTACAATCTGCCGGTGAATAACGAGGCTTTTAAAAACGCCTACACCGATATGAGGTATGAGGAAAATAAGGTAAACCACATCACCAAGGACAGCAGTTTTATGGAAAGATATATCAACCATATCAAGAACATAAATACCTTTGAAGTGAGGGATGGTTACTACAACGATAAGGTAATCGGAGATTTGACTGACGATTACCTTGAGGGTAAAATTTCCGTTGACAACTTTATTACCAACCTAACCTCCAAAACAAAAATCTATCTTTACGAATAACAGGTGCTAAAATGAAATTTGAGAAAAAACAAGTGGTCTGGGCATACATCTTCCTTTTGCCCTCATTAATAGGAATTGCTGTTTTTTATGTAATCCCTTATCTTATGTGCATATACAGCAGTTTTGTTTCTAACGGCAGTTTTGCCGGACTTGACAACTACATAAAGCTTTTTCAAAACAAAGCATTCTTGTATGCTTTAAGGAACACTGTAATATTCACCGCAGTAGCAATCCCACTTTTGATGATAATATCCTTTTTAATTGCAAAGTTCCTTGCAAGCTTTAAGAAAATATCTGCATTTTTCAGAAGTGCATACCTGATGCCCATTGTAATACCTGCCGCATCCCTTATCTATGTTTGGCAGATACTCTTTGACGATTACGGCGTTGTAAACAACATTCTGTCCTCCTTGGGAATAGACACCGTTCAATTTTTCAGCAGTGGCTTTTCAATGGTGATGATTATAATAATCTACATTTGGAAAAACTGCGGTTTTTGCGTCATGCTCTTTACAGCAGGACTTGCAAATCTGCCAAAGTCGGTACACGAAAGTGCCTACCTTGAAGGTGCAAGTGGCTTTAAGACCACAATAAAAATAACACTTCCCCTTATCACCCCCACAACATTCTTTGTGTTCTTAATGGCGGTAATCAATTCCTTTAGAATGTTCAGAGAGTCCTTTTCCCTGTTTGGCACGTATCCAAACGAAAACATTTACTTTTTGCAAAACTTTATCAACAACAACTACAACAACTTTAACTATCCCCAGCTTGCCTCCTCGGCTATTGTGATGTCCCTTATCTTCATAGGACTAATGCTTATATTCTTCCTTTATGAACGCAAATCCGATTATCTGGAATGAGGAAAATAATGAAAAAGAAACTTCAAATTAAAAACATTTTAAAATATACACTTCTCATAATACTCACGGTTATCTTCCTTTTTCCTGTGGTATATATGATTATCAGCTCCTTTATGTCCGGCAAAGAGGTTACAAATATGCTGGACTTTACAACTGGTAACTACGCTTCCCTTAAGCCGTTCCCAGAGGATTTCTCCTTGGAGCAGTACTACAAGGTGTTTTTCAGAAACAGCAAATACCTAAGCGAATTTTGGAACTCTGTTATCATCACACTTCCAACCGTTATAGGTCAGCTTGTTGTTTCTTCCCTTGCAGCCTTTGCCTTTGGCAAGCTGAAATTCCCCGGCAGGGACAAAATCTTCTTTGTATATATGATTTTACTTATACTGCCCATTCAAGTTACCCTTGTACCAAGCTACTTTATGTATCAAAAAATCAATCTGCTGAACAATGTAATGAGCATAATCTTGCCCGGCACCTTTTCTGCCTTTGGCATATGCCTGTTAAGACAAAGCGTAAGGTATGTTTCCGACACCTCCATTGAGGCGGCAAGGGTTGACGGTGCTTCTTACATAAGGATATTCTTTCAGATTATTTTGCCACAAATCAGAGGAGGACTTATTTCCCTTGCTCTGCTCACATTTGTTGATACCTGGGGTGTGGTTGAACAACCCCTTATCTACTTTACCGACAAGGCAAAGTACCCATTGTCTGTTTCTCTGTCGGCAAGCACAGCCGACATCGACATTGTGTTTGCCTGCGGTGTAATGTTTATGATTCCGGCTTTAATCATCTATTTCTTAGGTGAAAAAGATGTGAGAAGTTCATTCTCGAGGATTTAACTATGGAAAACAAAAAGACCTTTCATCAAAAATTTATAAAGGGAGTTATCGCCTTTGCTATTGTATTTTTCATTTTGCTTGGGGGATTAACATATTTTTCTGCTAAGGTTGACTCCCTGCTGTATCCCACCGTAACAGCATCATTTTCTAACACAGGCACACTGAAAAAACAGGTTGCCTACGAGGGCTACAACACCCTGGTGCCAAGCTCCTCAATCCACGGTGATGAGGTTTATTATCTGGTAAAGAACAGTCAGGGCAACTACATTGTTGCCTCACAGCCTGTTATAATATTGGACACAAACGGTGTTCAGACGGAAATCCAAAGGCTTAATGTGGGAATACTTACAATTTGCCACAGCAACAAGGATATTAAAGTTGGAGATCAAGTACTGGTAAAGGCGGACATAATATGAAAAAATCAAAAATTATCACTCTTTCTGTTGTTTCCGTGGCATTGCTTATTTCAATTTGCACCTTTGCATCGGTACTGAACAACTACAAAGAGCAAACCAAAAATACAATAAAAAGTCTGCAACTTGTTAAATCCTCAGGCAATTCAAGCTTTACCGTAAAGGATTACGAAAATATTTTAAAATCCTATGACGAACTGAATGACATAGCCATTTGCGGTGACCTTGGCAGTAAAAGTGTAAAGGATACAACAGTAACACCTGTGCTTGTAAACGAAAACTACCTTGCCTACAACAACTTTGATTTTGAGGGTGAGGGAATAACAGAGGACATGGTAAAGAACAACAGCAAAACCGCTGTGGTGGGCAAAACCTTTGCCAAAAAGCATTTTTACGGAAAGACAGCCATTGGAAAAACCTTTAAGCTGGACGGAGTTAGGTACAGAGTAACAGGAATTTACAACGACAAAAACGACAAGCTGAACAACCTTTTCAAGGACGGCAAAGAGAGAATATACATAAACTATTCCGCCTTTGACAATTACGAAAACCTTAAAATTGACACAATAAGCTGTGTTGACAACACAACTGCCTCAAGACGATTTTACTATGCAGGGATAGACAACTTTAAAAGGGTTGATTTTGACGAAAGGAATATGGCGGTTAATGACTTTACCGCTTTAATTTCATTTGTTCTTACGGTGATTATCTCCTTTTATCTTTTAAGACTCTGGCTTTATTCCTTGGGCTCAACAGGCAGATTTTTAAAGGCAAGTCACAGCAAAAATTACCTCTTCCCTATGATAAGGAACAATCTCCCCTCACTTCTGTTAAGGTTACTTATTTTCCTTGCACTTCCTGTGGGAATTTTCCTGCTGTTTATACTATGTTTCAGGAATTTCCACATCGTGTATAACTATATTGATACCGAAAATCTATTCAGCGTTTCCCATATGCTGGACACCTTAGGTTCTGTCCTTGGCAAGGAACACACAACACTTTTTGGCGGAAACACATATTTTACAAATCTTTACAACGGAACACTACTGATACTCCTTGGTCTTGTTCCTGTGGTACTTGCATTATTTTTCTTTTTTTACTATCTGTTTTGCAGTATTTCAAAGGAGAGTAATTTGGTAAAATATATTGTTATTGCAGTTTTTTCAGCAGTTACAATTACCTCATTAATCGTGAGCCTTACAACAGGACTTTCCTACTCCTTCCTTGAAATCTCCGCCCTGATAACTGGCATATTGATTTTAAAGAGCATAAAGGGATATGTAATAAAAAAGAATGAAGATTAGCCTTGAGGCTGTGGCAAATTTTAAAACCTGCCACAGCCTCTTTTTTTACTTAAACATATACGACGCTGTGTCAACCATTTCTTCCATTGCGTGAATTGCCCTGTTCATCTTCTTTTTCATCGGCTTCTTCATTTTGCTTTCCATCATTTTTTCGCCAATCATACCCATTGCAATTCCCGAAACTACGCCGACACAAACACCCTTGAATAATCCTGAGTTGCTCACCGTTTCACCTCCTCAACTTTATTATTTTCCGATATATACTTGATATTAAAGAGAATGAAAGCCACCCTTGCCGACTTTTCCCAAACAGAGTATAGCAATCACTTTTCTGATATGATATAATTGTCTTAAAATTTGTCTATAGGAAACACTGATTAAATCATTTGCGCAGAAAGGGCTGTCAGATTTTTTGTCGGTTAGTTCGAAAAACCGCAGGAATACTGACGTATTGCGAGGATTTTTTGGTCTGACCGGCGGAAAATATGCAAACAAGATGTGTAAAGTGATTTATTCAGTGTTTCCTAAGTATAGAGGTGATAATTTTGGCAACACTAAATATAGTTTTGGTTGAACCTGAAATTCCCCAGAACACAGGAAATATTGCAAGAACCTGTGCCGCCACAGGGGCAAGACTGCACCTTGTAAAGCCACTTGGCTTTTCTGTGGACGACAAAACCCTTAAAAGGGCAGGACTTGACTACTGGCATCTTCTCGACATAACCTACTATGACAGTCTTGATGATTTTCTGGAAAAAACTAAGGATAAAAAATACTTTCTCTACACTACAAAAGCCCTTAACAGGCACACGGATGTAGAGTATCCCGACGACTGCTATCTGCTTTTCGGCAAGGAAACAAGGGGACTTCCCGAGCATTTACTGTTACAGCACAAGGAAAGCTGTGTAAGGATACCAATGGTAAAGGACGCAAGAAGTCTTAACCTTAGCAATTCAGTGGCAATAGCAACATATGAGGTGCTCAGGCAGTGGGACTACCCCGATTTGCTCACCCACGGCAACCTCCACCGCCACAGCTGGGACGAGGGAATTTAGATTGAATTTTTACAATACACAAACTTCATTTTTACATAAAATCATATATCAATTTATTTTTATACTTTATTAT
>JBJEPA010000164.1:0-6283 GCA_051880995.1 Ruminococcus sp. | reverse complement strand
TGAGGGAAATATTCCGACCACGCTGCTTCGTTATGATCTTTAGTGGTATCTGTAAGTGTTTTAAGCTTATCTTTAGGATAACCTTTTTCTAGCATTTTATTGTAAACCAAATCTACATAAGGAATTGTATCTTTTTCCATTTGATTTGCTCCGCCGACATAAAGGAAAACTTTCGGAAGATTGTCAGTATTACTGTAATCATATGAGTCAACTACTGAGGCAATAGTATCTTCACTGTACATCCAGAATGCCGGGGAAAAAGAAAGCACCTGACCGAATACATCGGTATATTTCATTCCTATATAATAAGAAATCAAGCCTCCCATAGAGCTACCGCCAATACCGGTGCTGTTTTTATCTGTACGAACATTATAGTGACTGTCAATATACGGTTTTAATGTACTGACAATAAATTCACCGTATTTATCTCCCGACGGATTATCTACATATTTTCCACAATTTCCGGCTGACGAATTATTGGGCAATGAAGAGCCCACATTAACCCATTCAGGACTGTATTCATTCCATCTGTCCGGGGAATTTTCAATGCCTACAATTATTGCACCCTCATATCCGTTATTCATCATATCGGCAATAGCCTCGTCAACCATCCATTCTCCTGCATATGATGTATAAATATCAAAAAGATTCTGACCGTCTTGCATATAAAATACCGGATATTTTTTGTCTTTATTCTGTGAATCATAATCATCAGGAAGCCAGACATGAATTGTTCTGGTTCTGTTATCGGAATACTGTGGCATATCAAGGGTGAAGGTTTCAAGAGTTCCACTTGTTACTGTTGTATTGCCTAAATCATTTTTAAACATTGCTACAGTATCATTAATTACATTACTTTTTTTGTCAATAACAAAAGTACGGTTACTTATGTCACCACCGGTTGAACTTCCTTCAACTCTTGCCCAGATATTATAGCCTGTAGTTTGACTGTTTTGAATAGTATATTTGTAGCTTACTTCTTTTCCTATGTCTTCGGAATCCAGCTCAACAGAAAGCTTATAATGCAAATCATCAACTTTTTTCATATACCACTTAGAATCGGCAGGATTCCAATTATTCAGACTAGTGCCTATACTTAAATTTTCATTCTCCTTAAGAGGTTCCGGAATAGTAACATTAAATGTAAGCTGTAATTTATCCGAAACATCTTCAACGGGAAATTTATTGATTAAGTGTGCAATAAACATTTGAATTTTTGTTGCATCATTTATACTCAGTTCTTCATTACCGGTCACATTTGCAGCAGTAAGGTCAATATCATCTTCTGAAATTAAATGAGCTAAATATCGCTGAACACAGGTAGCGTCTTTAATATTTACTTCACCGCTTCTGTTAGCGTCACCGATAACTTTTTCAGATGCTGTTTCGATTTTTTCAGTCTGTGATGCAGTGACATAAACATCCGAATTTATAAACAAAAAAGTTAGTGAAAAAAATACCATTAAAACGGATAAAACTAAAGACAAAGGTCTTTTATATGTTCTTTTCATATGTATTGCCACCTTTCAACTTAAGTATAGAAAAATATACTTTTTATGTCAAGTAATATATAATAAAAATTTTATTAACTAAGTTGATTTATTGTGTATCTTGACAGATAAAATTATTAGCACTATAATTAAAACAGGAAATAAATTGAGGAGGATTGAAAATGCTTAAAATAACAAAAAGATCGATAAGTGTATTTTTGATTGTTTCTATTATTTTCTCGTGCTTAGTGTTAAATGTACAGGCATCTGAAAGAGAAATAACTTATTCCGGTGCGTCCTACCTTTATGGGGATGTTGATAACGACAACACAATAACAATTAGGGATTCTACTGCCATTCAAAAGTATCTTGCAAAAATACAAGATTTTAATGAAGTGTCAAAACATATTGCTGATGTTAATAATTCCGGGACTGCAGATATTAAAGATGCTACGCTGATACAAAAGTATGTTGGAAAACTGATTGATGAATTTCCGGCTGGGGAATACTACAATGTAGGCGATACCGATTGGCGTACATCTACAATATCCTATGAGATTTTTGTCCGCAGTTTCTGCGACAGTGACGGTGACGGAATTGGTGATTTTAGGGGTATTGCGTCAAAGGCATCTTACCTCAAGGACCTTAATGTTGGTTGCGTATGGCTTATGCCCATTCACGAATCCCCCTCGTACCACGGATATGATATAATTGATTACTATTCCACTAATGAGGATTATGGCACAATAGATGATTTTAAATATATGCTTGATGTTTTACATCAGTATGATATAAAAGTTTTGATAGATTTTGTTGCGAATCACTCCTCATCACAAAATAAGTGGTTTATTGATGCTCTGAGCAATCCTGACAGCCCTTATGCCGATTATTATGAATTTACGGATGAACCTGATTCAACCTCCGGCTGGAGATACAACGAAAAGTACGATAAATATTACAGAGGTAATTTTTCAGAGGGAATGCCTGACCTAAACTTCAAAAATAAAGCCGTATGGACAGAAATGAAAAATGCAGCCGGATATTGGCTTGATACCGGAGTTGACGGATTCAGACTTGACGCTTCAATGCATATTGACCCGGATTGGTCAATTACTCACGCATGGTGGCAAGATTTTGAAAGCTATGTAAAGTCAAAAAATCCCGAGGCATTTGTTGTAGGTGAAAACTGGACAACAGATACAGATGCTGTTGCCTCCTTCTTTGCCGATATGGATTCTTCATTTGATTTCCCACTTCAGGATCAGATTATGAAACTTGCAGGAGGTCAGCAACTAAGTATTGTAGGCTTTGTAAACAGAGAATTAAAAAAACAAGAAGCCTATGCAAATAATACTCCTAATGTTCCAAAAACATCCGTAATGACAACATTTTTAAATAATCATGACCAGACGAGAACAGTATCCTATTTAGGTTCTGTTGAGAAAGCTAAGCTTGCCGCCGCAATTCAGCTAACCCTGCCCGGAATGCCCTTCATCTATTACGGTGAAGAGCTGGGACAACAGAGTAATTCTACCGATCCAAACAGACGAGAGGCTATGGACTGGTATGCTTCTGCCAAAGGGGAAGGTATGTGTGTTTTAGATGAAAAATTCTTTGGAGTGCCTTCAAAATACACTAAAGCTAATGACGGAATCTCTTTGGAAGAGGAAATAAATGACGAAAACAGTATTTATAACTATTACAAAACTCTTACTCAGCTTCGTACAGATTATCCAATATTCTTTACCGGTGATTATTTTTCAATAGAGTCAAAAAGCTTGAATTGTTATACTGTTACCGATGAAAAATATCCTTACGGTATGTTTGTTGCGCATAATGTAACAGGAAGTAAGATTGAATTAAAAACATTATATGATTTTACCGATTTGATAAGCGGAAAAAGCTATAATGCCGGCGATACGGTTACAATTGCCCCTTATACTACAATCGTTTCAAAATATGACGGAGCAGATAAAAAGTTTTCACTGTTTAAAGAAATACAAAGTAAAGATATTCCTGTTACATTTAATGTAACAATACCGGAAAAATTACCGGAGGGAGCAAATGTAAGTATTGGAACTAATTTGAACGGTTGGAATCCTGCAGATACTGACTGGTTTATGAAAAAAATCGATGACCTTCACTATCAATTAACCGTAAATTTAGACTCAACCTATGTAAATGAATCTTTTGAATATAAATATACGGTTCAATTAAACGGTCAGGACAATGCATGGGCTTATACCGAGGGTGACTCAAATGGTAACGATATAGGTAACCGCTTTTATGGAATAGATTATGAGGATAATGTAATAAATGATACTGTATTATCGTTCTTGCGTATGTAGTTTATAATACTTTCACAAGATACATAATGAACATAACAGTAGGATTGTTATGATGAAAACGGCAAATTAACAGATAAAGCGTTTATGGCATAATAAAAAACCGAACTTTACATTTTTGTAAAGTTCGGTTTTTTTCGTTTAGTGCGGGCGACAGGACTTGAACATGCATGAAATTGCTTTCACATGGACCTGATGCTACGCTACGACAGTGAAAGAAAATCCAAAGGTAATGGTATCTCCCTTAATCTCGGAAATGCAGGTGAACTTGTGTTGTTCTGCTATGTTTTTTACGATGGAAAGTCCAAGACCGTTTCTGTTTTTTCTGGTGGTGTCCATTGTGTAGTAGGGCTCCCAAAGTTTTTTTAAATCTGCTTTCTTAATATTTTCTGTTTTGTTGCTGACTGTAAGGCTGTTTGCAGTCAGCTTTATTTTTATGCTTTTTTTGTCTATTGTGTGCTGATATGCGTTGTCAATTAGGTTGGTTATGAGGTGGTGTATCATTTCTTTGTCTGCGTTAATTGTTATGTTATCTTCAATTTCAGCAAGGGGAGTGGGGTGGTAGGCTGAAATGATTTCTGTCAAAACCTGTGACAAATCAAAATCTGTTTTGCGGAGGTTTACTGCATTTTGCAGTTTGTCAAAACTGAGCATAGTCTTTATTTGTGTGTTCATTTCGTCAGTTTGATTTATGATTTTTTCTGCATAATGCTCACGCTTTTCTGTGTGAATATTATTTTTTAGGTTTTCGGCATAGCCTCTGATTATGAACAGGGGTGTTTTCAGGTCGTGAGCAAGTCCCCTTGTAAGCTGTCTGCGTTTTTCTTCAAGTTCATACTGATTTTTTATCGTCCTTGCTGATATGAAAGAAATCAAAATTCCCGTTACGGAGAACAGAATAATGATAAACCAAAAAGCCTTAACTAAATCCTCAAAGGCATATTCAAGGGCGTTAAAGCTCTCTGTGTAGGTGACACAGATGATATAGTAGTTCTTAAAATTATCACTGCTTGTTTCTATGTTGGAAAAGGATATGGTATTCGCTTTATTGTAGGCATAGTCAAAGTAGCCAAAGGAGTATTTGCTTATCTCTTTATCAGCCTTTTTTGAAATTTTGTTTTTTACGGCTTTTATATTGTCAAAATTGCTGTAATTGCCCTTTACAAATTCAAGGGGCAGTTCGTTGTTGTTTTCGGCACCTACAGTTATATCCATTAGGGAAAAATCATTTTCAGCTGTATATTTTTTAATGTCCTTGTTTAGCTTATAAGTCTTTATAATGTCATTTTGAATGTACCAAGGACTATTGTTGTCGGTTAAAAGAATTTGCAGTTCGGTTGGGATAATTCTACCCGAGGACAGAACATTGTACCGACTGCAAGACAATATGTATCTTGTCTGTTCCTTCCCCACAGGTTTCTTTTCAAGGTAAGAGATTATTTCATCATAATCCCTGTCACTTAATTGACTTCTAAAGTCATCAAAGCTGATAATGCCCTTTTGGTTAAAGTCAGCAGGATAACAGTTGTTATTTGTACAAATAGTCCTTCCCTTGGAGTCTGTTACTTCAATATAGGTATCTTTATTACTACTGCTTTGAATTAAATATGCAAGCTCTCCAAAGGAAATGTCTTTGTAGTCATCAACTGCCACTATGATGTTTTCGGTAGTGGCTTTTATATCCTTTACAAGCTGTTCATTATTTATTTCTGCATTCATAAAGAATGTATTTTTTGCCTGATTGCAGGTAATAAAGCCGTAAACTAAAAAAATAATCAAACCTGAAATCAGCACAAGACAGATTGTCCTGATGTATAGCTTTATGATTTGTCTTTTCATTTTGTTCTCCTGTTATTCCCCTATGGTGTACCCTCTGCGTATCACTGTTTTTATCTGCTTTCCGTATTTTCCCAGAGCCTTTCTCAAATTTTTAATGTGGGAGTCCAGCACTCTTTCGTCCTTTGTGTTGTCATATCCCCAAATGGTGTTTATCAGTTTTTCCCTTGTGACAACTCTGCCTTTGTTTTCAAGTAGAAGCTTTAGTATTTCGTATTCCTTGTGGGTTAAGGTTATTTCTTCGTTATTGCAAAAAACCTTGACCTTATTTGTGTTTAACGAAATATCCCCAACACTTAAAATTTCACCTGTGACAAGTCCCTTTGAGCGTTTTATGAGAGCCTCAATCTTGCTGTGAAAAACAGGTAGTGAAAACGGTTTGACAATATAGTCGTCACATCCATTGGAATATCCCCTTAAAATATCCTCCTGACTGCCAAGTGCAGTGATGAAGATTATGGGAGTATCTCTGTTTTTCCTAACTTCCTTGCAAATATCAAAGCCGTTTATTTCCGGCAACATAATGTCCAGAATTAAAAGGTCATATGTATTTTCATAAATTATTTCAAGGGCGGTGTTGCCCCCTTCTGCAACGGAAAATTTGTATTCCTT
>JBJEPA010000163.1:0-22759 GCA_051880995.1 Ruminococcus sp. | reverse complement strand
AACTGTAGTACTTAGTGCTATGGCTTTGTTGCTGTGTGCTTCTTTCACATTTTCATGGCTCACATCAAAGATAGACTACTTAAACACCGTTATTCGTATGGGAGAGTTTGGTGCAACAGTAAATGTTTATTATGAGGATGGCTCTCTTTTAACAACAGGTACTACACAGGGCGAAGATGTTGCTGTGGATAACGCTATTTCCAGCAACACAAATTGGTTCGCCGGCTCAGTAGGCTACAGATTTATTGAGGTAGATAACACAGGAACAATCAACCTCAGCTCCTACCTCAGCCTTGGGTTTAACTGTGCAAACTTTAACGGAACAACCAACCAGGTAACCGACAGTTTTTTTGTAAGGGTTACAGACATAACCACAGAAGTCAAAAGCTTAACCGCATCAGGCAATAAGCTAAGTGGATATATGGCAAAGTTCAAGCCTGATACTGCTTCCGGTATTCAGAAGACAGGCACCAGCTTTACAAAGTCAACAGACACACAAAAGCTTGGTGTAACAGTGGGCGGAGGAAAGTCATACTATCTGTTTGAATACTGTTGCTACGACCTTTCTCCTTTGCTTTTCTCAGATAATAGCACAATTTCTATTGATGCAAAAATCAGAGTACAGCAGACAAATGCCCCTGCTGTAAAGAGCGATAAGGGTCTTATAACTGCTGACAGTCAGGAATCTACAAATGATGGCAACAGCACAACAGAGAACACTTCAGTTGTACCATCATCAAAGAAAAATACTGTTGTGCCAACCACAAAGCCAAGCCAGACAAGCACTACACCTGCTCAGACAACTGTTGAGCCTACAACTACCGCAAGCAATACCACACCATCTGAAACTAAGCCTTCAGGTGACTGGGAGGTTCGCACTTTAAGCGGAGGTAAGACCTGTGAAATTCTTGCCTACCACGGCACTAAAAAGACTGTTGAAGTTCCAACTAAAATCGGCGATGCCGTAGTAGTTGGAATGGGAGGAAATGTGTTCTCCGGTACAAGTGTAGAAAAGGTTACATTGCCTGCTACTGTATCAAGCTTAGATGCAGGTGCATTGGATATAAAGACAATAAAGAGTGTTAAAATCAATGAGAAAGACAGGGTTGACGGTGTTACATATACATCACCTTATAGCGTAAAGGACCTTGTTGTTTATTCAGCAGATAAAACTATGCTCATTAAGTACTTGTCACAGAAAACTGACAAGGAATATACTGTTGACAATAACACAGTTGCTATTTGCGATAATGCCTTTAGCGGTGTTTCACTAAAGACCCTTGATTTGTCAACAGCAAAGTCTGTAAGTTCATCAGCTTTTGAAAATGCAGATATTGATAACTATGTATTCCACACCATTGAGCCACCAGTTGTGACTGCAATGAACGCATTTGGTGAGATTAAAACAGAATACAAGCTAAGCGGTGTAACATATAAGACAGATACAGTCCTTCATGTGCCTGAGGTTGGATATGACAACTACGCCAATTCAATGGCTTTTGAGAGTTATGCAAAATCTAAGGCTATTAAGAAGGATAGTGCAGTTGGAAGTTGTGTTGCTACTATAAAGAAAGACGGACTTGTTTACTCAATCATCAAAAATGATACCGAGTATGACGGGGTTAAGTTCGACCGTGAAGGCAAGGTATATCTTGCAGTAGTAACAGATTATTATGATATTCCTGAGGATGGTGTTGTAAAAGTTCTGTCATCCATTGTTTATACTAAGGAAGATAAGGACACAGAAGAAAAGGTTGCATACTCCTGCCCAGTTGTAGGAATAGCAGACAACGCTTTTGAAAATGCAAAGGATATGAAGATTCTTGTGTTGCCAAACAGAGATGTTCACTATTCAAGCGACGCATTCCTTGGCTGTGATGACTTGGGACTGATTGATTACGATTCTGTACTTCCATTTGATGTAAGCAAGTTTGACGCAATTATGGATAATTCCAAAATGGCTTCATCAGATGGCGAAAATGAAGAGAACGATGAATAAATAGACAAAAAGCAAGTGGTACTTTGTCACTTGCTTTTTTAACTTATAAAAGATTTTACGGAGAAATCTGGAACAAACTCTGTAAATTTCACACAAACATAATGTTCGGAGGTTTATATGTGTAGTTTAAAAGGAAAAACAGCTATTATCACAGGAGGAAATTCCGGTGTTGGCGGAGCAACAGCGTTGCTCTTTGCCCGTGAGGGTGCAAATGTTGTAATCAGCGCACGCCGTCAGCCTGCTCTTGATGAGGTAGCCGCAAAAATTAAGGAAGCGGGCGGAAGTGTAATCACCGTTTCTGCTGATATTTCCAAGGATGAAGATTGCAAAAATCTGATGAAAACCGCAATGGACGAGTTCGGCAAAATTGACATTCTGGTTAACAATGCAGGTGTTCTTGACACAGGTCTTGCCCCTGTTGACAAGTTTGACGACGATGAGATCCAAAAGATTATTTCTATCAATCAGGTTGGTACAATGCAGTGCATCCGTGCAGCACTCCCTTATATGACTGAGGGTGGTTCTATTGTTAATGTTGCATCAGTTGCCGGTGTAAACGGCGGTGGCGGTGCAGCATATGTTTCTACAAAGGCTGCCATTATCGGCATCACAAAGCATACCGCATTGCTTATGGCAGATAAGTACATCCGTTGTAACGCAATTTGTCCGGGAACTATTGTTACACCAATGACAATGAATATGAAGCCCGACCAGCTTGATATGCGTATGATGGGTGCAATGAATAAGCATGGCGACCTTAAGCTAAAGCCTTGTATGGCTGAAGATGTTGCAAACATTATTGAATTTTTTGCATCAGACAGCTCCAAGGCTCTGACAGGTCAGGTTGTTGTCAGCGACTTTGGCGCTTCTCTGTAATCTGTATTTTTCTAAAATAACTCACCCCAAGTCTGATATGGACTTGAGGTGATTTTTTTGTTTAATATTATATTTGATATTACTTTTTGGATTTCTCTTTTTTTCTCTTTGTCAGAACATTGCGGATTTCGGAAAAGTCCCTGCTGTATTTTAGTGGTTTAAGCTTTGGAAAGGCGTGAATCATTCTCCTCTGCTGAATGTTAAACTTTTTGGAGAAACGCTCGTAAATATGTGTGGGGGAGTCGCTGTTTGCAGGTAAGTGTATCTTGTTGGATACCGTGCTTTTCAGCTGTTCCAAGGCTATGTTTAGTTCCTTAAGCTTTTTATTGAATCCACTGAATCCTGTAATGGTGACAATGTTGTCAGCCACAAAAATTACTAAGGCTGAAATTGTGATTATATGTAGTGCAAGGGGTGGAATCAGCTTTGTGTAGTGGCAGATTGCAGGATGAATCAGTTTCATCAGAATAACAGAAAAACTTCCGAAAACTACTGCTCCAAGGAGGCAAACTCGACCGTTTATGTTGAATTTTCTTTCGGAATAATCCCACCATCTTGCGTGGAACAGCTTTTCCATAAAATATGAAGTTAAGTATTCCAGGGTGCAGGTTATTAGTACGCCAAGGAAGAAGATTAAGAAAGGGTTAGTTATTTTTCCTAAACAGAAAATAAGAAGGACGGCACCGCTTCCGTAAATAGGGCAGTAGGGACCGTTAAGGAAGCCTCTGTTAATAAAACGCCGAGCCTCTATGGAGCAGAGAATAGTTTCGTAAATCCACCCCAGAATGCTGTATATCATAAACCACAAGAAATATTCTTCAACTGAACTGTTGCCCATATCATCACCAAAATCTATTTAAAATCCTATTTATATATATTACTCACTCTTTACTTTTACCACATATGTATATTATAATATAAAAAATATTTATTCCAATGGTCACTCCGTGACTGTTGTGTTGTTTATGTTTCATATTAGGGGATAAGTGTGAATAATGTAACATAAACATATAAAATTGTGTAAAAAGGAGGGGGATTATGGAGAATTATGTCAAAAAGGCTGACCGCCGTGTGGTCAAAACAAAGAGGGCAATTCGCAACGCTTTGGCGCAAATAATGTCGGAAAAAAACATTAACGATATTACAGTAAAAGAAGTTGCCCAGCTTGCCGATATTAACCGAAAAACCTTTTATAACTACTATAGCGGTGTGCATCAGGTTGTGGAGGAAATTGAAAACGAGATAATCGACTCCTTTGAACTTGCACTAAAGGATGCGGATTTTCGCCGAGATATAAAAAATCCAAGCATTATTTTTGACAAGTTGAATGCTATCATCAGCAAGGATTTGGATTTTTATGAGCATATACTTTGCATAAAGGGCAACGACAGCCTGATTTCTAAGATAACAGGTGTACTAAAGGAGAAGATGAAAAATGCCTTTGCCAAGGAATTTGACATAGACAGCCAATCCCTTGAAATTATGGCGGACTATACTGTGTCGGGAATGTGTTCCGTGTATCAAAGCTGGGTCAAGTCCCAACGTTCCTTTTCTATGGAGGAGATGTCCGGTGTGATAAGCGTGGTGTGTTTTTCGGGCATTAACGGAATTTTGCAGGAATACGAAAAATAGTTTTAAGATTTTATAATCAAAAAATGTTGGAATAAAATAACTTAAAGAAATATAAGGGAAACACTGACTAAATCACGCTAAACACTATTTACACATCTTGTTTGCATTTTTCCGCCGGTTTGTCCCCAAAAAATCTCAGAGTGCGGTCAAGCATTCCTGCGGTTTTTTGAACAAACTGACGAAAAATCTGACGGCACAATATGTGCAAATGATTTAATCAGTGTTTCCTTAGAAATGAGGATAAGTATGTACGCAATAGAAACTAAAGGACTTACCAAGTATTACGGCAAGTCCAGGGGAATAGTTGACCTTGATTTAAAAGTTGACGAGGGGGATTTCTTCGGCTTTATCGGCCCAAACGGTGCTGGAAAAAGCACCACAATCCGCACACTTTTGGGACTTATCAAAAGCAGTGGCGGAAGCGGAAAAATTTTTGGCAAGGATATTGCACTTAAGAAAAAAGAGGTTCTTGCTGATGTGGGTTATCTGCCCAGCGAGGCGGTTTTCTACACAGGTATGCGTGTAAGGGAGATTATCAAGCTGTCTGCCGACCTTAGGAAAATGGACTGCACATCAAATGCAAAGAACCTTTGCGAAAGGCTCAGGCTGGATGTTAACAAAAAGGTGGAGGAGCTTTCCTTTGGCAACAGGAAAAAGGTTGCCATTGTGTGTGCACTTCAGCATAACCCAAGGCTGTGTATTCTTGACGAGCCTACCGGAGGACTTGACCCTCTGATGCAAAGGGAATTTTTCGCAATACTCAAGGAGTTGAATCAGCAGGGGGTGACGGTTTTTCTGTCCTCTCATATTCTGTCTGAGGTACAGCACAACTGCAACAAGGCGGCTATTATCCGTGAGGGGCAGATAATCGCCTGTGATACCGTTGACAAGCTGTCAAAGACAAATGCCAAGAGAATACATATTGATGGGGATATTGACCTGTCACTTTTCCCTGACACTAAGGATATTCACAGGGACGACAAGGGAGTCAGCTTTTTGTATGGCGGTGACATAAATCAGTTGATTAAAATTCTCTCACAGAATAAAATCAATGACCTGTCCATATCTGACCCTGACCTGGAGGAGATTTTTATGCACTACTATCTGGATGGAGGGGAAGAATAATGACTGTTTTAAAGCACGAACTGAAACAAAACACAAAAGCTCTTATAATATGGACAGTTGCAATAGCCTTTTTGCTGGCAACCTGCATTTTCCTTTTCCCAGAAATGAAAGGGGAGATGGACAGCGTAAGCGAAGCATTTTCTTCAATGGGAGGCTTTTCAGAGGCTTTCGGTATGGATAAAGTGAGCTTTGGAACCCTGACAGGATTTTACTCCGTTGAATGTGGCAATATTTTAGGACTTGGGGGAGCATTCTTTGTTGCTCTTACAGCCGTCACAATTCTGGCTAAGGAAGAAAAGGACCACACAGGGGAATTTCTGCTGACTCATCCCGTCAGCCGATGCGGTGTGGTAACAGGAAAGCTGATTGCTGTCCTTGTACAGATTGCTGTGCTGAACATAATGATTTACCTTGTTGCAATAGGTTCAATAGCCGTAATCGGTGAGGAAATCCCATGGAAAGAGATTACACTTCTCCATACAGCATATCTACTGATGCAGTTGGAGATTGGGGGCATCTGCTTTGGAGTTTCTGCATTTCTGCGAAAGGGAAGTATTGCCATAGGCTTAGGAATTGCAATACTGATGTACTTTTTGAACATCATTACAAACATTTCCGACACCGCAGAATTTCTTAAATGCATAACCCCCTTTGCCTATGCAGATGGCTCTGAAATTGTCAGCAGTTTAAGTCTTGACTGTCCGTTGATTCTGTTGGGAATTGGATATGGTGTAGTTGGAATTATCTGTGGTTATATAAAATATTCCGAAAAGGATATTGCATAAAATATGATGAGAAAATTTTTTGTACTTCTGTTTTTGTTGTTCAGCACAATCTCCTTAATTTTCACAACAGGTTGTACAGGTGAGGAAATACCAGAAGAAAGTGCAACAGAAACAACCGTATCACAAACTAACCAAAGCACAGCTATGTCAAAAAGTTTTGATTATTCCTAAAAGGAAAATAAATATACAAAATTTCTAGGGGAAAAGGTGCATACCGTCATTGACGAATTTGGCAAGGACTACACCCTGCGTTGGGATGGTGGCTGGAGTTACCTCTCCTACAAAAATGTGCCTTTTAAATTCGCCTACACCTCCACAGCAGTTGACCAGAATAAACTTCTAAAGAATGAAATTATTAATTCCATTGTGATTGATAACGAGAAAACAAAAAAAGTTTTCCCTGTGAACAACGCAAAAACCATTACCACAATGTCAACCTACGGCGAGATTAAAAGTGCCGGTGTTGAGGGAAAGCTGTACATTACCGAGGGGGATATATACTTTTTCAGCTTTAACTTAGGTGATGTTCAGGTAAGGTACAGATACGATAACATCGACGATTTTACCCCTGTGTGCGTGTACTTTAATTTAACCTAATTATTAATTTTATACACAAAAAAGCCTTGTTTGTATTTCCAAACAAGGCTAATTTTTTATCTGTTTTTGTTTTGTAATTATTCAAAGAACTTGTCGTGAATTGCGGCAACTGCACGGTCTGCGTCGTTCTTAGAGATAAGAACAGATGTCTTAATTTCAGAAGTTGCAATCATCTGAATGTTAACATTGTTGTTGTAAAGTGCCTCAAACATCTTTGTTGCAACGCCAGCGTGGCTCTCCATACCTGCGCCCACAATAGAAATCTTAGCAACATTTGTGTCAAGCTTGATGTCCTCAAAGCCAAGTGAATCCTTGCAGTCGTTAAGTGCCTTAACAGCCTCTTCGCCGTTGTTAGCAGATACTGTAAAGGCGATGTCCTTTGTTCCCTCGTTGCCTACTGACTGAAGGATAATGTCAACATTAATATCCTTTGCAGAAAGCTTTGAAAATACTTTAAAAGCAAAGCCCGGCTCGTTTGGTATGCCCTTTATTGAAATTCTTGCAATGTCGCAGTCTTTAGCAACACCTGAAATAATCATCTTTTCCATCTTTGGTTTCTCCTTTACTATTGTACCTGGTTTATTAGTAAGGCTTGAAAGAACTTCAAGCTCTATTCCGTATTTTTTAGCCATTTCAACTGAACGATTGTTAAGCACCTGAGCGCCAAGTGTAGCAAGCTCAAGCATTTCGTCGTAAGAAATTTCTTTCAGCTTAATTGCGTTTTTAACCTTGCGTGGGTCAGCTGTGTAAACACCCTCAACATCGGTGAAAATCTGACAAAGGTCAGCGTGGAGGGATGCTGCAATAGCCACAGCAGATGTATCACTACCGCCTCTGCCAAGTGTGGTGAGGTCGTCATATCTGTTGATACCCTGGAAACCTGCCACAACAACAATCTTGTGTTGGTCAAGCTCCTGACGAATTCTGTGACCGTCAACATTCTTGATTCTTGCTGATGTGTAGGAGGATGTTGTCTGGAATCCTGCCTGCCATCCAAGAAGTGAAATTGCAGGAATACCCAGCTTTTCAATAGCCATAGCAAGCAGAGAAATAGAAATCTGTTCGCCTGATGCTAAAAGCATATCCCTTTCTCTCTTGTTAGCATTGGGGTTAATTTCCATCTGCTTTGCAATGAGGTCGTCGGTTGTGTCGCCCTGAGCAGATACAACAACTACAACATCATTACCCTTTTTGTAAGTGTCAGTTACGATTTTTGCAACATTAAACACTCTCTCGGCATTTGCCACAGATGAGCCGCCGAACTTTTGAACTATAAGTGCCATTTCTTATCTCCTCTTTTTCACATAAAGTGAATTTATTTATGAATTAATTTAGTAAGACTAAAATTAAAGGTCGCCAATTCTGATAGCGGAAAGAACCTTTTCTCCTGCTTCGTTAAGAGCAGATAGCTTTTCCTCAATTTCGCCGAAACGGTATTGCTGTGTAATCAGAACAGTGTTATCGTCTGCCTTCATCACTTCTGAATCAGGGAACATTTCAAGTGCCTTTTCGCCATTTCCGGCAACCCTTAAGTACATTGCGGTTATACTATCTTTATATGAAGCAACAGTGTTTCCGTCACCGTCAACCCAGAAAATTCTCTTTCTTGTCTTGAGATGCTTTGCACAGTCAACAATGTCGGCAACAACAGCAGATGCTGTTGGGAGCTTACCGGCACCCTTGCCGTAGAATACAACATCGCCGGTGCAGTCGCCCTTAACCATAATTCCGTTGAATACATCGTCAATGTCAGAAAGGATGCAATCCTTTGAAAGGAGCATTGGGCATACGCAGATGTCCAGCTTTCCATCGTCATTCTTCTTAACATCTCCGATAAGCTTGATTACATAGTCGAGGCTGTCGGCATATTTTACGTCATCAAGGGTGATTTTTGTAATGCCCTCTGTGTAAACATTGTCGGGATAAATGTGCTTGCCAAAGGCGAGGGAAGCAAGAATACAAATCTTTCTGCAAGCGTCGTGGCCCTCAATGTCGGCCTCAGGATTTCTTTCGGCATAGCCCAAATCCTGCGCAAGCTTAAGAGCCTCGTCAAAGTCCATATTGTCGTTAATCATCTTGCCGAAGATGAAGTTTGTTGTACCGTTTAAAATACCTGCAATCTCATCAACTTCATTTGCTACAAGGCATTGTGAAAGAGGACGTAGAATTGGAATACCGCCGCCAACAGATGCCTCAAAAAGGAAGTTTGCGTTGTTTTCCTTTGCAATCTGAATAAGCTCAGCACCGCACTTTGCAACAAGCTCCTTGTTGGAGGTTACAACGCTTTTGCCGGCCAGCAGACATCTTTTTACAAAGTCGTAGGCAGGGTGGATACCGCCCATAACCTCAACAACAACTCTTACTTCAATGTCGTTTATTATATCTTCAAAATCCTTTGTAAATCTGTCAGCCAAAGGACTGTCGGGAAATTCCCTAAGGTCAAGGATGTGCTTGACAAAAAGCTCTTCTCCAACAGATTTAAAAAGTTTGTGTTTGTGAGTAGTCAGAATTTCTGCTACTCCGGAGCCAACTGTACCATGCCCCATTATTGCTACTGGAATCATTATCTGTACCTCTCTTACTTTCCATATTGTAAATTAAGTTATATTATTCAGCCGCTGCAGTAGTTGGTGCGGCAGGAGCCTCTGTTTCGGCAGGTGCCTCTGTGGCAGGTGCCTGAGTTTCCGGTGCTTGTGTTTCGGCAGGGGCCTGAGTTTCTGCATTTTCCTGTGAAGGAGATGTGTCGTTTTCAGCTCCGCCTCCGCTGTCAGCAGCGGCAGTTGTTTCGTAATCCTGGTTGTAGTAGTTGTAGTTGCTGTTGTAATTGTTGTAGGTGTCGTCGTTGTTGTCATAAACAGCACCGCTGTGGTCGCCGTAACAGTAGTCAGGCTTTTTATCTTTAAAGTAGTAACCTATCCTTGTGTTAGAGCAGTAGGAGGAGGCGAGAAGTCCCGAATCTACACAGTAGTAAATTTCCTCCATATCAGCCGGGAAGTTGTATTCCTTTTTCGGCTTGCCCTTTAAATACTTGGACATAATCTTCTGGAACAGCTTTGGTGAAATTGATGTGTCGGGGTTGGTTGCAGGGGTGTCAAAGCCTGTCCATACAGCAAGTGTTGCATAAGGAGAAGCACCGCAGAACCAGCTGTCCTTGTCGTCATTTGTTGTACCTGTTTTTCCGATTATATCCCAGCCGTCAATCTTTGCGTTAAATGCCTGGGTGTTTCGGGAGTTGGTGATGTTGAAGTTAAGCTCCCTGTTCATAATTGCAGCTGTTTCGTCGGAATAGGCCTGAATTGGTAACTTATCTCTCTTGTCTATAATAATTTTGTCGTCATTGTCAGTTACATAGTAGTAGGTATATGGCTCGTAATATTGACCACCGTTGCCAAGGTACTGATAGGCGGCTGCCATCTCTCTTGCAGTAACACCGCCGGTCATACCGCCGATTGAAAGAGCACCAACCTCTTGACCGTCTTTTTCGTCAAGGTGTTTAAATCCCATCATCTGTGTTACCTGCTTGTAGGCTGCCTGTGGGGTGATTTGGTCCATAACCTGTGCCGCTGTGGCGTTGGAAGAAATCTCTATTGCGTCAGGGAGTGACATAGAGCCCTTGTAGCTGTTGTACCAGTTTGTAGGGCCTTCAACAGGATAACCGTCAGCACCAACCTTGTAGTTTTCAAGAGGTTCGTCCTTAACCCTTGAACCGTAGGTGAGATAGCCGTGCTCAATGGCATATGGATAAACTACAACAGGCTTGATGGAGGAACCCGGCTGTAACGAGGACATTGTGGCTCTGTCAAACTCAAGATTACCTTCCTTTTTAGCGGAGGAGCCTGTGGTGGCTATTACCCTGCCGTCATAGTCCATAAGGGTTATTGCTGTCTGAAGTCCGTATATGCCGTCGGTATTGATTTCTCGTCCAACCTTTTCAACATATTTCTGCATATCTGTGTCCATTGCAGAGTAAACCTTAAGCCCCTGGGTGTAAATCATTCTTTCAGCGGCATCGGTGGAAATGTCATATTCCTTTGCCAAATCATCTCTTAAGTCAAAGAAGAGTTCGTCAATGTACCAGTTCTGAACAAGTGTTTCTTCCTCTTCTTTCTTCTGGTTGTAACCCTTGAATTTCATCTTTTCAGACTCTTTCAAAGCGTCCTCATATTCTTCCTTGGTAATTTTGCCCTGGTCATACATTTCCTTAATGACAATCTCACGGCGTTCCTTGTTGTTTTCCGGATAAATAAGCGGGTTCCATTTGCTTGGGTTCTGTGTGATGCCTGCTATTGCGGCACATTCTGCAATGGAGCAGTCCTGAATATCCTTGCCAAAGTAAAGCTGGGCGGCAGACTGACAACCCTGACAGTTGTTACCGAAGTTTACAACATTGAGGTATGCCTCAAGAATTTCATCCTTGGTGTACTCATTCTCCAGGTTAAGAGCTCGGAAAATCTCCCTCAGCTTTCTTGTAAGAGAAACCTGGTTGTCATCTGTGATGTTCTTAATAAGCTGTTGGGTGATTGTAGAACCACCGTAGCTGTTGCTTCCCGAAACAAGTGAGAGTACAGCACCGCCTGTTCTCTGCCAGTCAACACCGCTATGCTCATAAAAACGCTTGTCCTCAATGGCAACCATTGCGTCCTTCATCTGCTGGGGAATATCCTTAAAGTCAACCCATACACGGTTTTCACTGTCGTACAGTGCCTGATATTCCTTGTACTTGTCGGTGTCCTCATCCTTTACATAAATGTGGCTTGTAAGGTTAAGACTGATGTCGTAAAGGTCAATGCCTGTTGGTTCAGTTGCAATTCCGAATATATAGATACCAAGGCTGATACCCACGGCAATAAAAGCAAAGACAAATACCATAAGGATTGTAAAAATCATTTTCCACAGTCCGGAAAACGCATTCTTAACTGCTCCTCGTGTGTCTATTTCAATATCGCTGTTGCCGGAAGTTTTCTTCTTGGTGAGTTTACTGATGTCAGTTTCCTTCAAAACGACAAACCCCCTTTAAAAATGGAAATGATACTAAGCAGATTTGTCCTTTGAAATTTTATTCAAAGGGTGCTTAGCTCAAGTTGTTTTTGTCAATAATCATAAACGATACATTGTTATATTATGTATTAAATTTTTCTTTATATATATGAAAATACACAACTAACGATATTGTATCATAAATTGAGCAAAAAATAAACCTATTTTTTACTTTTTCAGCATAGGTGCAAAAAATATTTGTGTAGGTATGAATATTCGTGTAATTTAATGAAAAAATAATTCCTTGATAGAATATTTTTCCATTTTTTTGAAAGGAAGTTAGAAAAATGAAACAATATATCGCTTTTATAGCCACAGCGGTAATACTTTTTGCCTCAGTTTTTACATCTGCAACATTGGAAATGAAAACGGATGAGCTGGTGGATTCTCAAAAGGTGAAACAAGAGCAAACCGCCACATACTACCTAAAGGATTATCAGGGTAGGCTTGCGGTGTTCAGAGAAAGGGAAAACGACCCAATAATCACAACGGACACCATGGTGAATAATTTGCCATTAGATGACCAGAAAAAACTAAAAACAGGTGTGGAGGTAAAGGGAGATGTTTCCCTTAGGAAAGCCTTGGAGGATTATTGTAGTTAATTATGAAAAAGCAATAGATAATTGACAACTATTCAAAAAATGTCTAATAACTCCACAAAAACAGGCTTATAAACTATTTATTTTTAAAAAGTTTACGGAATTTTTAGTCGGGTTGTACATTGACATCACCTCCAAAATATAGTACAATTATGAAGATTGGAAAATTATGTCCTAACGCAGATTTGAATGGGTGAAAAATATTGTAGAAAATCACTAAAAATCTGCATTTATCAGGAATTGACATTAGGAGGTACATGGATGATACACACAGTCATAGACAAAGAATTAGGTTTGGAATTTCCTATTTTTCAGGGCGGTATGGCATGGGTTGCCGACGCTTCTCTGGCTGCCGGAGTAAGCAATGCCGGAGGTCTTGGTCTTATTGCCGCAATGAACTCAAACGGAGAACAGCTCCGTGAGGAAATCAGAAAATGTAAGGAAATGACCGACAAGCCATTTGGCGTAAACATTATGCTTATGTCTCCTTTTGCAGACGAGGTTGCAAAGGTTGTTGTTGAAGAGGGTGTAAAGGTAGTTACTACCGGCGCAGGTACCCCTACAAAATATATGCCTATGTGGAATGAAGCAGGAATCAAGGTTATCCCTGTTGTTGCTTCTGTTGCCCTTGCAAGAATGGTTGAAAAGCGTGGCGCTTTTGCCGTTATTGCAGAGGGAGGAGAAAGCGGCGGTCATGTTGGCGACCTTACAACTATGGCTCTTGTTCCACAGGTTGTTGACGCTGTTAATATCCCTGTTATTGCAGCAGGCGGTATTGCTGACGGACGACAGATTGCCGCAGCATTTATGCTTGGCGCACAGGGCGTTCAGGTTGGAACAAGATTTTTGGTGTGTAACGAGTGTACTATTGCACAGGAATATAAGGATAAGATTTTAAAGGCTAAGGATATTGATACTGTTGTAACAGGTAAAAGACTTGGCCACCCTGTAAGAGCTATTAAAAACAACTTTACAAAGGAATACCAGGTTTGTGAATACGACCGTTCAAAGTGTGATGACGAAACCCTTGAAAATATGGGTACAGGTAAGCTTCGCCTTGCAGCAAGAGAGGGCGATGTAAAGAACGGTACTGTTCTTGCAGGACAGGTTGCCGCTATGGTAAACCGTGAACAGCCTGCAAGAGAAATGATTGAGGAGATGTTTGCTCAGGCTGAGGAAACATTAAAGGGAGCGTCAAAATGGGTAAAGTAGCATTAATTTTTTCCGGACAGGGCGCTCAGTATCCCGGAATGGGCAAGGAACTTTACGACTGCTCACCGGCAGCTAAGGCTGTTTATGATATGGCGGACTCAATCCGTGAGGGTACAAGCCACCAGTGTTTTGAAGGCACAAAAGAGGAGCTTTCCGTTACAGTTAACACACAGCCAACTGTATTTACTGCCGATTTGGCTGCGGCTGCTGCTGTTGCAGAAAAGGGCGTACATATTGATTATTTAGCGGGATTTTCCCTTGGAGAAATTGCGGCTCTTGGCTTTAGCGGAATGATTAGCTACGAGGATGCCTTTAAGCTTGTTTGCAAGAGAGGCCAGCTTATGGACAAGGCTGCCAACAAGACAGCAGGCGCTATGGTTGCTGTAATGAAGTTAACTCCACAGAGAATAGAAGAAATCTGTAAAGAATTTGATGAGTGCTGGCCTGTCAACTACAATTCCCCTGCACAGACAGTTGTTGCAATGAACAAGGATATTGTGGATGATTTTTGTGAAAAAATCAAGGATGAAAAGGGTAGAGCAACTCCTCTTTCTGTAAGCGGTGCTTTCCACTCACCATATATGGAGGAGGCATCTGTCGGTCTTTCTGAGGTTCTTGACGGTTTAGAGCTTAAGGACCTGGAGATTCCTCTTTATTCTAACTTTACTGCACAGCCATATGAGGGTGACTACAAGTCCCTCATTACAAATCAGTGCAAAAATCCTGTTAAGTGGCAGGAAACAGTAGAAAACTTAATTGCAAATGGAGTTGACACCTTTATTGAGGTTGGTGTGGGCAAAACTCTCACAGGTCTTGTAAAGAGAATCAACAAGGATGTAACAGCAATTAAGGTTGAAAATAAAGAAGATTTAGATGCTCTTAATATTTAAGGGCAGACAAGGAGTAATATATGAAATTAGAAGGTAAAATTGCCGTTGTTACAGGCGGTTCAAGGGGCATTGGCTTTGCAACCTGCAAAAAGCTTGCCTCTGAAGGCGCAACAGTTATTATTACAGATATTTGTGACAGCGAAGTTGCTGCACCTGCAATCAAGGAACTTGAGGATATGGGCGCAAAGGCAAAGTTTTATCAAAGCGATGTTTCCGACTTTGCCTCTGCAACAGAAACTGTAAATTCAATCATTGAAGAATTTGGCGGTCTTGACATTCTTGTAAACAATGCAGGAATCGTAAGGGACAAGCTTATGCTTAAAATGGAAGAGCAGGACTTTGACGCTGTTATCAACATTAACCTAAAGGGTACCTACAATATGATTAAGGCTACCTACAAGCACTTTATGAAGCAGAGAAGCGGAAGAATTATCTCCCTTGCATCTGTTGTAGGAATTATGGGCAACGCAGGACAGGCAAACTATTCAGCCTCCAAGGCAGGTATCATCGGACTTACAAAGTCTGTTGCAAAGGAGCTTGGCGGAAGAAATGTTACAGTCAATGCTATTGCACCCGGCTACATTGCAACTGATATGACAGACGCACTTAGCGACAAGGTTAAAAAGTCTATTGACGAGGGTATTCCTATGAAGAGAAGAGGAACACCGGAGGATGTTGCAAACGCAATATGCTTCTTAGCATCAGACGATGCCGCTTACATCACAGGCGAAGTGCTTCGTGTTGACGGCGGAATGGCAATGTAACACACTTGTGTAATAAATAGAGAAAGGTAGCGAATATGAGAAGAGTAGTAGTAACCGGCATAGGAGCAATCACTCCTGTGGGAAATGATATGAAAACAGCTTGGGATAATCTTGTAAACGGCGTTAGCGGTATTGATTTTATCCCGGAGGAAAGATTCAGCACAGAGGATTTAAAGGTTAAAATTGCTGGTCTTGTAAAGAATTTTGAACCTGAAAAATATTTTGAAAAGAAAGAAATTCGCAAAAACGACCTTTACACTCAGTTCGCTGTTGCAGCAGCTACCGAGGCTGTTGAGGACAGCGGTATTGTTGGCAATATCGAAAGCGAAAAGCTTGGCGTTTATGTTGGCTCAGGTATCGGCGGTCTTGACAGTTTTTATAAGAACTCTATCAATATGGAAAATTTCGGTGCAAGAAAGGTTAGTCCTTTCTTTATTCCAATGATGATTTCCAACATGGCTTCCGGCACAATCGCAATCCGTTTTAAGGCAAAGGGTCCCTGTGTGCCAATCGTTACAGCTTGTGCAACAGGTGCAAACGCTATCGGCGAGGCTTTCCACGCAATTAAGGACGGCTACTGTGACGCAATCATCACAGGCGGTGCAGAGGCTGCTGTTTCTCCCCTTTCTATTGCAGGTTTCCAGAACTGTAAGGCACTTACAACAAGGAACGACCCAAAGACAGCATCAATTCCTTTTGACAAAAACCGTGATGGTTTTGTTATGGGCGAGGGCGGTGCTTGTATGATTCTTGAAGAATATGAGCATGCAAAAAATAGAGGCGCTAAGATTTACGCTGAAATTGCCGGCTATGGCAACACCTGTGACGCACACCACATCACAGCACCGGACGCAACAGCAGAAGTTCCTGCAAATGCAATCAAGACAGCTATGAAAGAGGCAGGTGTAACAGGTGAAGAGGACTGGTACTGGAATGCCCACGGTACATCAACACACCTTAACGATGTAACAGAAACAAAGGCTATCAAAATTGCCCTTGGAGAAAACGCTTACAATGTAAATGTTTCCTCAACAAAGTCAATGACAGGTCACCTCTTTGGTGCAACAGGTGCACTTGAGGCTATTGTATGTACATTGGCACTTAAAAACGGAGTTATTCCTCCAACAATCGGATATAGCGAAAAGGATGAGGAATGTGACCTTAACTACACACCAAACAAGGCTGTTAAGAGAGATGTTACAGTTGCTGCATCTACAAACCTTGGCTTTGGCGGTCACAACGCCTGTTTGATATTTAAAAAATATATGGAGGATTAATAATGGAAGTTTTTCGTCTTAAAAAGTATGACCTTGATGATGTAAAAAGACTGATTGACCTTGCTAACAAAAATGACCTTGGTGTCCTTGAAATAGAAACAAAAAAGGGCAGAAGAATCCGTATAGAGAGAAATAAACCGGTTTCCCCTGCTGTTACCTTTACAGCCGGTGCAAACCAGGAGCCTGTAAATGTTCCTGTACAGGCGCCAGCATCTGCCCCTGTGGCAACTACAACAGTTGCTACTGCACAGGCTACAACTACAACTCAAACTGCTCCTGCACCACAGCCAATGACTGCTGACAAAACTATTGACGCACCAATGGTTGGTGTGTTCTACCAGGCTCCGTCACCTGACGCAGAGCCTTTTGTAAAGGTAGGTCAGTCCGTTAAAAAGGGCGACACAGTCTGCATTATTGAGGCTATGAAGCTGATGAACGAAATTCAGGCAGAACAGGACGGAGTTATCACAGAGGTACTTGCCAAAAACGGTGATATTATCGAGTTTGGTCAGCCTTTGTTCGCAATAAAATAATGGGAACATCGGATAAATAATATGATTTAATCAGTGTTCCCTCAACCATTCCTGTTAAGTGATTTTTTCACAAACAGAAAGATAAAGGTGAAATTATGAATCAAAAAGAGATTATGGAGATTATTCCCCACCGTGATAATATGCTTCTCGTTGAAGAGGCAGAGGTAATAGATGAAAATACTTCCAAGGGAAGATACACCATCAAGGGTGACGAGTTCTTCCTAAAGGGTCATTTTCCCGGCAACCCTGTTGTTCCCGGTGTTATCCTCTGTGAAATGATGGGACAGGCAAGCTGTGTTCTCCTTGCAGATAAGGTTAAGGGTGGCACACCTTACTTTACAAAGCTTGACGGAGTTAAGTTTAAAAAACCTGTTAAGCCGGGAGATACTTTTGAAACAGTTGCAACTGTAACAAGAATCCGTGAACCGTTTTACTTTATCAGCACAAAGGGATATGTTGACGGAAAGCTCCACGTTCAGGCAGAAATGTCCTTTGCTGTAAAGTAATTAGTGTTTCCTTTTTTAACACTCCCATTGTATGATTGGAGATTTTTAAGATGTTTTCTAAAATTTTAATTGCTAACCGAGGTGAAATTGCGGTTAGAATAATCAGAGCTTGTAGAGAGATGGGCATTAGCACAGTTGCAATTTACAGCCAGGCAGACAAGGATGCACTTCATGTTTCATTGGCTGACGAGGCTTACTGCGTAGGTCCTGCTCAGGTTGGCGACAGCTACCTTAATATGCTGTCAATACTTACAATAGCCGTTAATTCCGGCGCACAGGCGATCCACCCGGGCTACGGTCTTTTGTCCGAAAATGCAAAGTTTGCTTCCCTTTGTGAGGAGTGCAACATTGCCTTTATCGGCCCGTCATCCCAGATGATTAGCGACCTTGGGGACAAGGATAAGGCAAGAAAGACAATGAAGGCAGCCGGTGTTCCTGTAACTCCCGGTACAGATGTTATTGAAGACGAAAATGAGGCTATGAAGGCAGCCGGGGAAATCGGCTACCCAATACTTATCAAGGCTCGTTCAGGCGGTGGCGGACGAGGTATCCGCCTTGTGGAAAGGGAAGAGGACTTCCTCAATTCCTTCAGAAGTGCCTCCAGCGAGGCTGCAAGTGCTTTTGGTGACAGCGGATGCTACATCGAAAAGTTCCTAAAGCCTGTTAAACATATTGAAATGCAACTTTTGTGCGACAAACACGGAAATGTTCTCTGCCTTGGGGAAAGGGAATGTTCCGTTCAGCGCAAAAATCAAAAGCTTATTGAAGAAAGCCCAAGCCCATCCTTAACTCCTGAAATACGCAAGGCAATGATGGATGCGGCTATCAAGGCGGCAAAGGCTGTTAACTACAACTCTGTTGGTACAGTTGAGTTCCTCCTTGACAAGGACAAGAACTTCTACTTTATGGAGATGAATACCCGACTCCAGGTTGAGCACGGCGTTACTGAAATGGTAACAGGTCTTGACCTTGTTCAGTGGCAGATTCGTGTTGCCGCAGGCACAAAGCTTAACAAAACACAGGACCAGGTTTTCTTCCACGGTCACGCTATTGAGTGCCGTATCAATGCGGAAAATCCCGACAAGGATTTCCGTCCATCCTGTGGCAAAATAACACAGCTCCATATTCCGGGTGGTTCATTCGTAAGGTTTGACACCGCTATTTATCAGGACTATACAATTCCTCCTTTCTACGATAGTATGGTTGGTAAAATCATCGTTCAAGGCAGAAGTCGTGAGCTTGCTATCAGAAAGATGAAGATGGCTCTTTCTGAACTTTCTATCAGCGGAATTGACCACAACAGAGAACTTCAGATTGAGATTCTCTCCGACAAGGAGTTTATTGACGGTAGCTACACCACCGACTTTATCGCAGATTTTGAAGAGAGAAGAAAAAAGAAATAATTACTTTATGTATTTATAATTATACCGGTGAATATCATTGGTTATGGAATGAGTGATTTTTATGGATTTATTCACATTTTTAAAGCCTAAAAATGAGCTTGAGGGTTCGGAGCAGGCAGAAACAAACACGCCGTTTGTCCCTGACTCCCTTTGGGTAAAATGCCCCTCTTGCAACACTATGCTTTTGGCAAGTGATTTAAAAGAGAATGTTGGAGTTTGCACAAAGTGTAACCATCACTTCCGTATGACTGCAAGGGAGAGAATTTCCCTTGTTGCAGACAAAGGCACATTTGAGGAATTTGACAAGGATATGGAGAGCAAAAACTTCCTAAAATTCCCTATGTATGACGAAAAACTTGCCGGTGCCAAGAAAAAGAGCAAGGAAAAGGAAAGTGTTGTAACAGGCAAATGCGAAATTGACGGTAACAGTATTGTGCTGTGCGTTATGTCCCCTGACTTTATGATGGGTTCAATGGGTACAGTAACAGGGGAAAAGATTACAAGAGCCTTTGAATATGCAACAGAAAATCGCCTTCCCGTTGTGGTTTTCACCGTTTCAGGAGGAGCAAGAATGCAGGAGGGCATAATGTCCCTTATGCAGATGGCAAAGACCTCCGGCGCTGTTAAAAAGCACAGCGATGAGGGACTCCTTTATATAACAGTACTTACCGACCCAACAACAGGAGGTGTTACAGCTTCATTTGCTATGGAGGGTGACATAATACTTTCCGAGCCAAACGCACTTGTTGCTTTTGCAGGACCTCGTGTTGTTGAGCAGACCACCCATACAAAACTGCCAAAGGGCTTTCAAAGGGCAGAATTTGTCCTTGACAAAGGCTTTATCGACTCTGTTGTTAACAGAAAAGATTTGAAAAAAACTTTGGCAACTCTTCTTTCAATGCACTGTGGGGAGGTTAAGGAATAATGAGCGCATACGATAAGGTTCAAGCGGCAAGGGACTCTAAGCGTCTTACCGCTGTTGACTATATTAGCAGAATGTTCGGTAGTTCATTTATTGAGCTTCACGGCGACAGAAGATTCGGCGACGACAAGGCAATTGTTGGGGGACTTGCAATGCTTTACGACCAGCCTGTTACCGTAATCGGCATAGAAAAGGGAAGGACAACAAAGGAGCGTATGTCACGCAACTTCGGTTCTGCAAATCCCGAGGGCTACCGCAAGGCTCTCCGCCTTATGAAACAGGCAGAAAAGTTCCACAGACCGGTACTTTGCCTTGTTGATACCAGCGGTGCATACCCCGGTATCGGCGCAGAGGAAAGGGGTCAGGGACTTGCTATTGCAGAAAATATTATGGAAATGATGACCCTTAAAACTCCAATCCTTTCTATCCTTATTGGTGAGGGTGGCTCCGGCGGAGCATTGGCTCTTGCTGTTGCCGACGAGGTATGGATGCTTGAGGACAGCATTTACTCCGTTATTTCTCCCGAGGGCTGTGCCTCAATCCTTTGGAAAGACAGCGCAAAAGCTCCCGAGGCATCCGAGTGCCTTAAGCTTACTTCCCACAATCTTTTTGACCTTGGTGTGGTGGAGAGAATCATCCGTGAGCCATCCGATATAGAAGACAGAAAAATGTTTGAGGGACTTAAAATGCTTATTTCCCGCACATTTGAGAAAAATATGAATGTGGATGTTGACACCCTTACACAGGAAAGATACGAAAGATTCCGCAAGTTGGGAAATAATGTTTAATTCTTATTAAGAACTAAAATAACATATTGAGAATAATTACGGGACTGTTGCAATGTGATTTGCCACAGTCCTTTTTGTTATCACTATATTGGAATATCTCGAAGAACTGTGGGAAAAATATTGTAATAGTAAACAAAAACTATTTGTTTTATTTATGAACATTTAACAAGAAAAATTAATATGCTCTTGAAGGCATTGACATAAAAAAATCTAAATGATAGTATTAGTGTGCGAGAGGGATTCCTGACACTTCCCTCAAGTAAAAATGTTAAATGTTAATACTGCTTTTAAATGATTTTTCATTTAATTAGCAGGCATCAAGGCACGACGAAGGTCGTGCTTTGTTGTTTTTTGGTGAAATTTGTTCTGCTATAAAAAGTAGAATAGGACAATTGTACACCATCAGAAAATGTCCAATTTTAGGCATCTGTGTTGTGGCGTGTTGACTATTTGATTTTTTTGTTGTATATTCAGCATAGCGAAATAGAGTAAATTTTAAGGAGTTTATACTGTGGAATATAATGAAAATAACTTTGAAGTAGAAAATTCTGTTGAAAAAGATTTTTTTGGTGATGGACCTGTTGAAAAGCCGGAAAAAATCACAAAGAAGAAAAAGCCTTTCTTTAAAAGAACCGGGGGAATTGTCCTAATTGTAGTTCTAGTTGTACTTATCGGTGGTGGCATATCCGCATTTGCCCTAAGGCATCAGATAATGAAGGCTATCCTTGGTCCTGTAGATTACTACCTTTTTGAAGAGGGATATAATCTGTATGAATTAAGTGGTGAGGATATAGGACTTTCCGGAGATTTTACTGTGGGCAAGGATTTTTCATCCATTGTGTCCTTTACAGGTGCGGATACCGCCAAAGTCGGCATGGATATCCAGTACAGTCCATCACAGGACAAGCTTAAGGCAAGCCTTGATTTTTTGGGACTTTTGATGTGGGATATTCAAAAGCAGGGCGACCTTATTTCCACTTCAATAAATAATCAAGACCCTGTGGTGACGGATATGTCCGAAAAAAGCAGTAATACTACAAAGTCAAAGAATAATAAAAGCAAAACTACCGCTACAACAGAAACAAAAGCCTCCGACGAAAAGGAAGATTTGGGTACTTGGGATATGCTTACATGGGCATACACCTTTAGCAAGGATTGTCTTGCCAATCCCCTTGAAGATGGCTATGTTACCGAAACCACCAAGGAATACAGGGGTGTTGAATGTGATGTGACCACCTTTAATATCACAGGTGATGCTCTTTCTAAAGTATATAGCAATATTGCAGACAGCCTTGAAAATGACGAGAGGACTTCTGTAATTTTTGAAAAGGTTTATTCCGGTTATATGGGATTTTTGTGGAAAGAGGACTTTGACATGGAAAAGGCGGTTCAGACCTTTAGAGAAATGGCTCAGACTGCAAAAGAGGACAAGTCTGAGGGTGTTAGCTACACCGTATATTACGACGGCTCATATATTATGAAAAGAGAATTTGAGGGTATGTCCTTTGCAACCTACAAGGAAAATGAAAAAACATATGTGGAACTTGATATTCCAAAAACCATAACAGGACTTTTTGAATATACAAACACAGTAGATGTTTCTGATGTGAATATTAAAAAGGAAGACGCAGTTTCTGACGGTGGAGATTCTGTGATGACCTCCTTAACAACAACACTTCTTGACTATGTTCTTAAGTCCCTGGGTATAGACATATAAAGAAAAGGACAGAAGGTGAATTGTTTCGCCTTTTTTCTGTTATCAGGGGATTAATATTCTGTTATCAGGGGATTAATATTCTTTTGTTGAATTTTAT